>DASQZE010000127.1:0-4383 GCA_035638875.1 Longimicrobium sp. | reverse complement strand
CCGCAGCGCGTCGCCCTGGGGCAGGTCGCCCGGCCCGGCGAGCATCGTCTCCGCCTCGCGCGACAGGCGCGACGCCTCCGCGAAGCCGAAGGTGCCCACGGAGCCGGCCAGCTTGTGCGCCTCGCGCTCCGCCTCGCGGCGCCCCTCGCGGTCCAGCCGCCCCTCCAGCAGGCCGATGGCGGCGGCCTCCAGCACGTCCACGCGGGCCAGCACCTGGTCTCGGTACTTGGCCCACACGCCGGCCACGGCCGCGCTCAGTCCGGCGGCCTGCGCGCCGCCCCCGCCCGCCGGCGCCGCGCCGATCCCCAGCCGCTCCGACGCGTCGCGGGCCAGCGACTCGCGGTCCAGCGGGTGCACGTACACCCGCGACGCGCCGATCTCCGCCAGCACGTCCGCCAGGTCCGCGTCTCCCGGCACGGCCACCAGCACGCCCAGCCCGGCCTGCGCCACGCGCAGCCGGGCAAGGGCGTCCACCAGCGCCGGCTCCAGCCACGACGCGTCCACCACGGCCAGCGTCCACGATTCGCGGCGCAGCGCGTCCGCCGCGTCGCGCGGCGAGGGCTGGTCCTCTACCGTGGCGCCGGCAAGGCGCCGGGCCAGCAGCCCCGGCACGTCCGGCGGCATCCCCGCGACGAGCACCTTGTTCATCGCGGGTCCCGTGAACTGCGGGTTACAGGGGAAAGGGCACTGCGGGGGACAGGGGACGGGTTACAGGGGACAGCCGGCAACTGCGCATCCGCAGGTGCCCACCGTCCGTCGAGTCGGCCGGCCGCGCGCGACGGGGACCGGACGGGCCAGGAAGCCGGGTCGCTGCACGCTGTAACCTGTAACCTGTAACCTGTAACCTGTCCCCCGCCGTTCATCCGCGACGGACACACGCCCCTCCCGGCTGATCGCCATCCCCCGCACCAGCCCCAGCTCCCTCACCCGCCCCACCCCAGCACGCCGCGCACCTCGTCCGCGAGCGCCATGGGATCAAAGGGCTTGGCCAGGATCCCCGCCACGCCCAGGTCGTCGAAGCGGCGGCGGTCGGCCGCCTGCACCTTGGCCGTGAGCAGGATGATGGGGATGTCCGCCGTGGCGGCGTCGGCTTTGAGGGCGCGCGCCGTGGCGGGGCCGTCCATGCCGGGCATCATCACGTCCAGCAGGATGGCGTCCGGGCGCTCCGCCGCGGCCATCCGCAGCCCCTCCGCGCCGGACGAGGCCGTGACCACGTCCCATCCGGCCGTCATCTCCAGCGACATCTGCGCGACTTCGCGGATGTCGTCCTCGTCGTCCACCAGCAGGATCTTGCGGCTCATGGTGCGGTCGTCGTATGACGCGTGGGTGCGATGCGGTTGAGCAGCGACACCACGCGCTTTTCAAATTCGTCCGGCGTAACCCGCCCCTTGGTGAGGAACTCCGTCTGCCCCAGCCGCAGCCGCTCGCGGTCTTCCTCCTCCAGCTCCCGGGCCGTGTACACCACCACGGGAATGCCCCGCAGCCCGTCGTCGCCCCGCAGCGACTCGGCCACCCAGTAGCCGTCGCCGTGCGGCAGCCCCAGGTCCAGCACCAGCAGGTCCGGCGCCGCGCGGCGGCTCATCTCCACCGCATCCACCCCCGTGGACGCGTGCAGCGCCTCAATGCCGTGGCGGCCGAACACCTCCAGCAGCACCCGCGCCAGGTCCGGATCATCCTCCACCAGCAGCACCCGGCGGGGCTTCCAGCGCACGCTCACGGCCTCTTCCAGCGCGTGCAGCAAGCCCTGCTCCTCGAACGGCTTTTCCACCCAGTCCACCACCTCGCGCGACCGCTGCACCCGCGGCATGGGCTTGAGGGCGCTCAGGATGACGACGGGGATGGCCCGCGTGTCGGGGCGCCGCCGCAGGGCCTGCAGCGTGTCGGAGCCCGTCATCCCCGGCATCATCATGTCCAGCAGGATGGCGTCCGGGTGCAGCCGCGTGGCCTCGCGCACGGCCGACTCGCCGTCCTGCACCCCCACCGTGCGGTATCCCCAGCTGCGCAGGATCTCCTCCACCACGCTCAGGATGGACGGGTCGTCGTCGCACACCAGCACGAGCGGCCCCTCCCCCGCGTCATCCACCGCCACCGCGTCGGGATGGTGCGGCACGGGGAAAAAGGACGAGGGAAGGGTGAAGGTGAAGGTGCTTCCCTCCCCCGGCGCGCTTTCCACCCAGATGCGCCCCCCGTGCTGCTGCACGATGCTCCGGCAGATGGCCAGCCCCAGCCCCGTCCCCCCCTTTTCGCGCGCGTCCGACGAGTCCACCTGGTTGAAGCGCTCGAAGATGCTTTCCAGCCGGTCTGCAGGAATACCCCGCCCCGCGTCGCGCACGCGGAAGATCACCTCGCCCTCCCCCAGCTCCGTGGTGAGCGCGACCTCCGAGTCCGGCGGCGAGAACTTGATGGCGTTGGACAGCAGGTTCGTAAGCACCTGGAGAATGCGGTCCGGATCGGCGTCCAGGGGTTGGCGGTCGGTCCAGGAATACAGGCGAACCCCGGCCTTTTCGGCCATGGCGGCCATGACCTCTACGCTCTGGTGCACGAGCTCGGATGCATCCACCGGCTTGAGCTCCATCGTGACGGTGCCGCTCTCGATGCGCTCGATGTCCAGGATGTCGTTGATCAGCCGCACCAGCCGGTCGGTGTTCTGCACGGCGATCTCCAGCATCCGCCGCCCCTTCTCGGGCACCTCGCCCAGCTTGCCGGCGGCCAGCAGCCCCAGCGAGCCGCGGATGGAGGTGAGCGGCGTGCGCAGCTCGTGGCTCACCACGGACACGAACTCGTCCTTCATCCGCTCCACCTCGCGGCGCTCCGTCACGTCGCGAAAGGTGACCACGGCGCCCGTGATCTGCCCGTCCTCCACGATGGGCGTGCTGGAGTACTCCACCGGGAACGACGACCCGTCCGCGCGGCGAAAGGCGGCGTCCTTGACCTCGCGCCCCACGCCGGAGCCCAGGGTGGCGCGGACGGGGTTCACGCCGTCGCCCCCCGCCTCGGCCGCGCCCATGCCCAGCACGGCCTCGAAGGGGCGGCCGATGACGTCGTCCGCCGTGCGCCCCAGCATCCGCGCCGCGGACGGGTTCAGGAACAGCGTGTAGCCCTGCGGATCCAGCCCGTAGATCCCCTCGGCCGCGCTTTCCAGGATGAGCTCGTTCTGCCGGCTGATGCGCAGCATGGCGTCGCGGGCCAGGGCGCGCTGGGCCACCTCCGCCTGCAGCTCGCGGTTCACCTCCGCCAGGCGCCGCGTGCGCCGCTCCACCATCACCCCCGTGGCCAGGGCCAGCAGCACGGCCAGCAGGGAGCCCGCGGTGAGCAGCCGGCGCGTGCGCCGCTCCAGGTGCTCGGCGCGGTCCGCGCGCTGGCGGAGGAGGCCGGACTCGGCGGCTTCGATCTCGTTGAGGGCGCGGCGCACGCGCTCCACCGCCTCGCTGCGCGCCGCCGACCCCGCGGGGTTGGACGCCACGGCGATGGCGGAGTCGCGCGTGGTGGCCGGCCGCAGCACGCCGGTGGCCCCCTGCAGCCGCAGCCACTGGCGCAGCGCCACTTCGGCCGCGTCCAGGCGCCTCTGCTGCGCGGGGTTGTCGGCCGTGATGGCACGCAGCCCGGCCTCCTGGCTCCGCACCCGCTCCATCCCCTCGCGCCACTGCCGCAGGAAACGCTCGTCGCGGGTAAGGGCGTAGCCGCGGAACCCGGCCTCCATCTCCGCGATCCCCTCCTGCACCTCGTCCGTGGCTTCCAGCACCTGGTAGGTGTGCAGGCTCCAGCGGTTGGCCGATGCGAGCCCCCGGAAGGTCTCGTGCGCCAGGACGATGAGCAGCACCACCAGCCCGAGCAGGAACGCGAAGGCGAGAAGAAAGCGGCGGGACTTCAGGAATCCTTGGTTCATTCCAGGCCGGCGTGCGCAACGGCGCGTAATCCAGAAAATCCAGGTCGGAAGCGGCCAACCTTGTACAGAGACCAGGCGCTGTCAACCGTGGACGGGGGGCACGTACCAGGTCCGTTCACCCTCCGTCTGCTGATACAAGGACAGGCAAGCATCGTACTCAAACGTAAGCGCCCCCGCCGGGACAATCCCCGGCGGGGGCGCATCCGTCAGCGAAAACGGAAGGCGCTACTCGTCGTCCCCGCCGCCGGCCGCCTGCAGCTTGCTTTCCACGAACTCCACGCCCTCGGGGGTAATGGCGTACTGCTTCCGGGCCTGGCGCGTGGTGCCCATCTTCTTCTTCTGCACCATCAGGGGCGGCTTGGCCCGCAGGTTGGACTCGATGGCGCGGGTGATGTTGGGCACGGGAATGCCGGCGCGCTTGAGCTCGGCGTTGATGGCCTGGCTGGTGACCGTCTTGTCGGCCTTGCCGCGGGAAAGCGTGTAGGCGCCGATGAGGG
>DASQZE010000126.1:0-2262 GCA_035638875.1 Longimicrobium sp. | reverse complement strand
AAACCGTCACGGGCGAGCTGACCTCGTCCGACAGCCGGCTGGATGACGGCTCGTTCATCGACCTGTACACGTACCGCGGCACTCCCGGCGAGCGCATTACCATCACCCTGATGTCCGACGCGTTCGACGCGTTTCTGGGCGGCGGCCCCACGGCCGCGAGCGTGGACTCGGACGACGACGGCGCGGGCGGCACCAACTCCCGCCTGGAAGCCACCGTGGGACCCACCGGCCAGTACGTGATCCGCGTAAACACGCTGTCGGCGGGCGAGACGGGACGCTACACGCTGTCCTTGCAGGCCGGGGGAAACGCGCCCGGCCCGCGCCCCACCCCTGCGCCGGGCCCGCGTCCGAACCCCGCTCCGTCGCCGGGCGGCGGACGCACGGCCAGCGGCGGGGCCATCCGTGCCGGCGAGACCGTCAGCGGCACCCTGGCCTCGTCCGACACCCGGCTGGACGACGGCTCGTTCTTTGACCTGTACACCTACCGCGGCACGCCCGGAGAGCGCATCACGGTCACGATGTCGTCGTCGGCCTTTGACGCGTACCTGAGCGGCGGCACCATCCGCGGCGGCAGCATCACCCCGGAGGCCAGCAACGACGACGGGGCCGGGGGCACCAACGCGCGCATGGAGGCGGTGGTGGGCACCGGCGGGGAGTTCGGCATCCGCGCCAACTCCATCGCGGCCAACTCCACGGGCGCGTACACCCTGCGAATTGAATCGGGCGGGGGCGGCGGGGGCGGCACGCAGACCACGGCCGGCGTCATCCGCGCGGGGGCGCCGGTGCAGGGCCGGCTCGCCAACGGCGACCCAAAGCTGTCCGACGAGTCGTTCTACGACCTGTTCACGTACCAGGGCACGCCGGGCGAGCAGATCGAGGTGACCCTGTCCTCGAGCGACTTCGACGCCTACCTGGGCGGCGGCGAGGACGAGGCGTCGGCCGTCAACGGCGTGGACCACGACGACGACGGCGCCGGCGGAACCAACTCGCAGCTGCGCGTGACGGTGGGCTCCAACGGCCGCTACGTCATCCGGGCCAACTCGCTGCGGGCCAACGTCACCGGCGCGTACACCGTGGCGGTGCGCAGCACGGGCGGGGGCGGCGGGCCGGTCGCCGGCAACGCCATCCGCCGCGGGCAGGCCGTGTCCGGGCGGCTGGATGCGTCCGATCCCACGATGCAGGACGGTTCGCACTACGACCTCTACACCTACCAGGGACAGCCGGGCGAGGAGATCGTCATCCGCCTGGAATCCACCGCCTTCGACCCGTTCCTTTCCTGGGGCACGGTGTTCGGGTCGGAGTTCCAGCGCCTGGCCCAGGACGACGACAGCGGTGCCGGGAGCAACGCCGAGCTGCGCGTGCGGCTGGACCGTTCGGGAACGTACGTCATCCAGGCCAACTCCTTCGGGAAAGACGAGTCCGGCGCCTACACCCTGCGCGTGGACGCGGCCAGCGCCGTGGCGCAGCGCACGGAGGCCGGCACCGGCATGCAGGCGGTGAGCATCGGCCAGACGGTGACCGGGCAGCTCACCCGCCAGGACCGCATGCTGGGCGACAGCTCATACGCCGACCTGTACGTGTACCGGGGGCAGCCGGGCGACCAGGTGCGGGCCACGCTGCGTTCCACCGCGTTCGACTCCTACCTGGCCGTGGGCACCACGGACGGCGAAGACACGCGGATGGTGGCCAGCGACGACGACAGCGGCGGCGGACGCGACGCGCAGCTGCAGTTCACGGTGGCGGGCAACGGGACGTACGCCATCCAGGTGAACTCGTTCGAGCCGCGCGCCACGGGGGCCTACACGCTGCTCCTGGAGCGGGGCGGCGCCGCGTCTCCCACGCCGTCGGTAGAGGCGAGCACGTCGGGGATGACCGGCAAGTGGATGGCGGCGTACCCCGCCGTGCGCACCCCGCGGTACAACCCCGTCCGGACCCAGCTGCAGGCCCAGCGCCGCATGGAGTCGGTCGCGGAGCAGCTGAACAGCGCGTTTCCGCTGCCGCGCAACGTGCCGCTGCTCTTTGGCGAGTGCGGCGAGGAGATGGGCGCGAACGCGTTCTACAACCCGCGCGAGGGATCGGTCACCTTTTGCTACGAGATGCTGGACTTCCTGACGGCGGGCTTTCAGGGGGTCGCGCAGAGCCCGGAGGACCTGGAGGAGCGGGTGAACGGCGCGTTCGACTTCATCATGCTGCACGAGGTGGGGCACGCGCTGGTGCACCAGCTGGACCTGCCCATCACGGGCCGCGAGGAGGACGTGGCGG
>DASQZE010000125.1:0-11431 GCA_035638875.1 Longimicrobium sp. | reverse complement strand
GCCACGCCGGCCGCGCCGCGCACGGCGCCGCGGCCCGCCGCCGCGCGTCCCGCGCCGCGCCGGACGCGCCCGGTAGACCCAACTCCCGAGCTGCCGGGACGCCCGGTGTTCCCGGGGCAGCCGCGGGTGCCGGAGGGACTTCCGGCGCCCACCAACCCGGGCGGAGGCGCCGCACGGGACACCAGCCGCGGGGCGTGAGGAGCGGATGACGGAGGGGACGCGCTGGCAGTTCGTGGGGTTCATCGCAGTTCTGGTGATTCTGTACTTCCTTCTCCGGGTAGGCCTGGGGCTGGGGGCGCTGGCGCCGGACCTGCTGGTGGTGGCGCTGCTGCTGGGCGCGCGAAGGATGCGCGCCGGGTGGGCCGCGGGGCTGGGGTTCGTGCTGGGGCTGCTGGACGGCGCCGCGCACCCGCAGACCCTGGGCGCGGGCGCCGTGGCGCTGTGCATCCTGGGCTACGCCGGGGCCCGCTCGCGCGAGGCGCTGGCGGGGGACAGCCCGGTGCTGCTGGCCCTGTACCTGTTCGCGGGCAAGTGGCTGTACGACCTGATCGTGTACCTGCTGCTCATCAAGCCCCACCTGGCGGGGCCCCTGAGCACGCTGGTGCTGGGCTCGCCCCTGGCCGCGGCGTACGCGGCCGCGGTGGGGCTGGCGGCGGCCGCCGCGTACCGCGCCGTCGCGTGAACCGAGGACGCATGCAGCCGGACACCACTCGATCCACGCATCCCCACGGAGCCGCGCACCGCGCGCGGCTCCCGTTCGCCCATCCTTTGCGGGAGGGGGCCCGATGAAGCGCTACCGTCCCCTGCGGCTGGGCGACCCCATCCTCTTTTGGCTGGTGGTGGGCCTGGCGCTGTTCGGCATCGCCATGATCTACAGCGCGGGGTCCGTGGACGTGCCCGGCACCCGTGCCGAGGGCACATGGCGCCAGCAGCTGATCTTTTTCTCGCTGGCGCTGCTCATCGTCCCCCTGATCCTCCGCGTCCCCGTGGGGTGGCTGGAGTGGGGGGCGCAGCCGGCGTACGCGCTGGGGCTGGTGCTGCTGATGACGGCGCTGGTGGTGGGTGAGGGCGGCACTACGGGCGCCAGCACCAAGAGCTGGATCCGCATCGGGCCCGTGGGCCTGCAGCCGTCGGAGATGGCCAAGATCGCCACGGTGCTCATGCTGGCGCGGGTGCTGGGCGAGTGGCGCGAGCCGCCCAAGACGCTGTGGGCGCTGTGGAAGCCCATCGGCGTCATCGCCCTGCCCATGGGGCTGGTGATGCTGCAGCCGGACCTGGGCTCGGCCCTGGCGTTCGCCAGCATCCTGGTGTGGGCGCTGTACTGGGCGGGGACGCCGCTGACGACGATCTTCTTTCTCATCAGCCCCCTGCTGTCGCTGTTCATGTCCATCAGCGTGTGGGTGTGGGGCGTGTACATCATCGTCCTGCTGGGGCTGCTGTTCTACCGCAACGCGTTCCTGTCGGAAAAGATCTCCATCTTCATGGCGAACGTGGTGGCGGGCGCCGTGGCGCTGCCCCTGTGGAACGTGCTGAAGCCGTATCAGAAGGCGCGCTTCATGGTGTTCCTGGACCCCAGCGTGGACCCGCGGGGAAGCGGATACAACCTGATCCAGAGCCGGGTGGCCATCGGCAGCGGCGGCCTGTGGGGCAAGGGGTACCTGGACGGGCCGCAGAAGCGCCTGGCGTTCCTTCCCGAGCAGCACACGGACTTCATCTTCTCCGTCATCGGCGAGGAGCTGGGGTTCGTGGGGGTAATGGCCGTGCTCATCTGCTTCGGCCTGATCTTCTGGCGGCTTCTCCGCATCGGCGAGCGCTCGCGCGACCCGTTCGCGTCGCTGGTGCCCATCGGCATCCTGGGCAGCTGGTTCACCCACGTGCTCATCAACGTGGGAATGACGGTGGGCGTCATGCCGGTGACCGGCATTCCGCTCCCGTTCATCAGCTACGGCGGCTCGTTCCTGCTGGTGAACATCCTGGCGATGGCCGTCATCCAGCGGATCGCCGCGGAAAAGGGGCGCTGACGGAGGTCCCCTCCCGCGCGCCCCTTACTACATTCGTTTCCTCCCGACATCACCGAACCATGGCGTGGTTCCGCAAGCCCAAGACGCGCCTGCAGGCCGGCGACCGCCGCGACCTGCCGGGCGAGCTGTGGCAAAAATGCCCGGAATGCGGCGAGATCGTGTACCGCGAAAAGCTCCGGGAAAACTGGAACGTGTGCCCCAACTGCGGCCACCACCTGCGGCTGGCGGCGGACGGGTACGTGCAGCTGCTGATCGACGAGGGCACCTGGCGCGAGTACGACCGCGAGCTGCGCTCGGCCGATCCCCTGAACTTCGTGGACCTGAAGCCCTACCGCGACCGGCTGGCCGCGGCGGAGCGCAAGAGCACGCACGGCGATGCGGCGCTCACGGGCGACGGCGAGCTGGACGGCATCCCCGTCTCCCTGGGCGTAATGGACTTCTCCTTCATCGGCGGGTCCATGGGCTCGGTAGTGGGCGAGAAGCTGGCGCGCGCGGGGCTGCGGGCGCTGGAGCGGGGGACGCCGCTGCTCATCGTGTCCCAATCCGGCGGGGCGCGGATGATGGAGGGAATCTTCTCCCTCATGCAGATGGCCAAGACGTCGGCCGTCCTGGCGCAGCTGGACGAGGCGGGATTGCCGTACTTCTCCATCCTCACGGACCCCACCACGGGCGGCGTGACGGCATCGTACGCCATGCTGGGCGACGTGAACCTGGCGGAGCCCAACGCGCTCATTGGGTTCGCGGGGCCGCGGGTGATCGAGCAGACCATCAAGCAGGAGCTGCCGGACGGCTTTCAGCGCGCGGAGTTCCTGCTGGAGCACGGGATGCTGGACGACATCATCGACCGGCGGCGGATGAAGGCGCACATCAGCCGGGTAATGCGCCACATGCTGGGGATGCCGCTGTCCACCATGCTGTCCGTGTCCGAAGCGGCTTGAAGTGCGTGAGTGCGGACGTGCGTGAGTGCGGGAGTGGATGGGCGGCGCGGCCTCCATCTCTCCCGCGGCTGACGGTTCGGGGCGCGTCGTGAGGCCGGAGGACCCGGGGGCGTGGCTGTTCACGCGCACCACGGGCGGCATCCGGTTTGGGCTGGAGCGCACGGAACGACTGCTCGCCGGTGCGGACCATCCGCACCGGCGCTTTCGTGCGCTGCACATCGCCGGGACCAACGGCAAGGGCTCGGTCTCCGCCCTGTGCGAATCCGCCCTGCGCGCGGCGCACCCGGGGCGGACGATCGGGATGTACACGTCGCCGCACCTGGTGTCGTTCGCCGAGCGCATCCTCATTGGCGGGCGGCCCATCGCGCTGGACGCGCTGGCGGACGCGGAGGCGCGGCTGCGGCCGGAGGTGGAGCGGCTGGAGGCCACCTTCTTCGAGGCGACCACGGCGCTGGCGTTTCTCTGCTTTGCCGAGGCGGGCGTGGACCTGGCCGTCGTGGAGGTGGGGCTGGGCGGACGGCTCGACTCCACCAACGTGGTCGCGCCGCTGGCGACGGCGGTGACCAACGTGGCCCTGGATCACACGGAGTACCTGGGCGAATCGCTGGAGGAGATCGCGTGGGAAAAGGCCGGCATCTTCAAGCCCGGCGTCCCCGCGGTCATCGGCGAGACGGCGGTCGGGCCGCGCGAGATCCTGCGGCGCCGCGCGGCGGAGGCCGGCGCGCCGCTGACGGAGGTGGACGCGGATCGCGCGATCTCGGACGTGCGGATCGATCTGGACGGGACGCGCTTTCGCCTCGCGTCGGAGCACTGGGGCTCGCGGGAGCTGCGGATTCCGCTCATCGGCGCGCACCAGGCGCGGAACGCGGCGCTGGCGGCGGAGCTGCTCGCCGTGCTGCCGGAGGACGTGCGCCCCCCGTGGGAGGCGATCGAGGCGGGGTTCGCGGCGGCGCGCTGGGCCGGGCGGATGCAGGTCGTCCGCCAGCGCGGCGCGACCTGGATCTTCGACGTGGCGCACAACCCGGCGGGCGTGGCGGCGCTGGCGGACGCGCTGGATTCGATCGACCTGCCGCGCCCCGTCGTGCTGGTCACGGCCATCCTCGCGGACAAGGCGTGGCAGGAGATGCTTCCGCCGCTCCTGGCCCGCGCGGACGCCGCCGTCCTCACCGTCGCGGACTCCGCGCCGGAGAACCGGCGCTGGGACCCGGAAGCGGTCGCGCGCTCGCTGGACGCATCCATCCCCGTCCGCGTGATCCCGCGCCTGGAAGATGCGCTGATGCGCGCGGAGACGCTGGCGCCCTACGGCACGCTGCTCGTCACCGGCTCCGTGCACACCGTGGGCGACTCCCTGGGGGTGATGGGGATCCCGGCCGCCTGACCGCCGGGCACCGGAAAGCACGGCCCGGCGTGGAGCCCCGATCGGAGCCGTGGACGTCAGCGGCGGCTGGATGCCGGTTCCACGCGGACGCAGGCGCGTGTTTCACCCTCCGGCGGGTCCCAGCGGCCCAGGACGAGGGTGAGCGGAACTTCGGATTCTCCCCGCATCACCACCAGCTGGATGGTATCTCCCGCCAGGCTGGGCTGCGCGGGTGGATCGGCAACGAGATCATGGCCGTCCTGCCGGAGGACGAGGTCGCCGACCCGCATGCCGGCCAACTCTGCCGGCGAGTCCTTCTGCACGTCGGCGACCGTGGCGTAGCTCGGGAACACCACCGGCTGTCCGCCGCGCCCCGTGATCGTGACCGAAGACGACTCGCTTTGGGTTCCACGGCATCCAACCGGCCCCGCGCCGGGGGGAGTAAGTCCGGCCGTCTGCGCGGCCAGGGTGGCCGGGAGAAGGAGGAGTGCGGAAGCCCCGACGAGGGATGCGGATGCTCGATGTCGCATGTGCCGGTGATTGCGGGAGAGTGTTGAAGGAGCCGTCGTGCCCCGCGGCGTGATGGCGGGAGCTACGCCTGTGCCCCCTGTGATGCATGGGATGGCGGAATGGTTGCAGTGACGGCGCCGACCCGTGCACGATCCAGTCGCCATCCGCGCTCGTCGGCCCGCTGCTCGTCACCGGTTCCGTGTACACCGTGGGCGATGCGCTGGGGGTGCTGGGGATCCCCATCGGCTGACCGGCGGCCTTGTCCGTCCGGCGTTCCCGGAGCAGATTCAATCTTTCCGCCGCACCACCTTCCTCCCGATCCACGAACCCGCCCATGCTTCGCGCCTTCGTCCGATCCGCGTCCGCCGCCGCGTTCCTCCTGCTGGCGGAGGGGCTCGCCGCGCAATCCGCCCCGCGCGTGCTGGTGGTGCCGCAGGTAGGCACCGCCGTCCGCAACTCGTTCTCGATGGACCAGGCGAGCATGGCATCGCTCATGGCGGAGTGGAGGCCGAGCCGGTTCTTCTCCCTTACGGCCGAGGGAACGGCGGCGCTGGGGGACCCGGTGCGCCAGAGGTGCTCGGGCCTGGCGTCGTGCTTTGTCCCGGCCACCATTCGCTCTGGAGCATCGGCGGGCGTGGTCGTCCGCCCGTTCCAACTCGGCCCCCTCGCGCCGTACGCCGGCGCCTCGCTGGGCATGGCGCGGTGGGAGCAGGGTCCCTGGCGCGGCAACGCGCCGCTGACGACGCTCCGCGCCGGGGTGGACGTGCGGATCGCGGGCCCGTTTGGTGTGCGCGCGGACGTGGCGCGGCGCAGTTTCCGGAGCGAGGAAGTGGGAGACACGCCGTCGTACACGGACGTGGTTTCCGTGGGCACCTCGTTCGCGGTCCGGTAGGCAGGAAGCCGGGGAGTCGGAGGGCGGCAAAGCGAATGAATTCGCCGCAACGACTACACGAAGTCCGCCTGCGCGGACTGTCCGTCACGGGTGAGTGCCACGCCACCGGCGAACCGCGCGGACCCGCCGTGGCTGGCTGTCCCCTGTAACCTGTCCCCCGCAGTTCCACCCTTCGCCCCGGCCAACCACCTTCCCGCCCCCCGTTGCTCCCCACGCCGCATCCCCGCTACATTCCGCGGCTATGTCGAATGCAAACTTTCAGGCACTGCCCGGCTTCCGGGACTTCTATCCCGACGACTTCGCCGTCCGCGCGCACATCATGCGGACGTGGCGCGAGGTCGCGCGCCGCTACGGCTTCCAGGAATACGACGGCCCGCCGCTGGAGCCGCTGGAGCTGTACACGGAAAAGTCCGGTCCGGAGATCGTGCAGCAGCTGTACAACTTCACGGACAAGGGCGGCCGCGAGGTGGCCATGCGTCCGGAGATGACGCCCACGCTGGCCCGCATGGCCGGCGCGCGCGCGGGCGGGCTTCGCAAGCCCATCAAGTGGTTCTCCATCCCCCAGCTGTTCCGCTACGAGCGGGCACAGCGCGGGCGGCTGCGCGAGCACTTTCAGCTCAACCTGGACATCATCGGCGAGGACGACGTCGCCGCCGACGCCGAGCTGCTGGCCGCCGCCATCGACATGCTGCGCGCATTCGGGCTCACGGAAAAGGACTTCGTGGCGCGGGTGAGCGACCGGCGGCTGCTGCGCGCCCTGCTGCTGCACGCGGGCGTCCCCGAAGACCAGCTCGTGCTCGTCTACAACATCGTGGACAAGCTGGAACGCGAGACGCGCGAGGCCATCGGCGCGCGGCTGCGCAACGAGGCGGGGATGGACGAGGAATCGACGGTGCGCACGCTGGACATCTTTCGCCACACGGACTTCGCGGCGGTGCGCGAGGCGTACGGCGGCACGGAGGGCGTGGGGCCGGAGATCGAGCGCATGGCTGAGATCCTGGGCCACGTGGACTCCATGGGCCTCGGCGGATACGTCCGCTTCGACCTGTCCATCGTCCGCGGGCTGGCGTACTACACGGGCATCGTCTTCGAATTGTTCGACGCCACGGGCGAGCTGCGGGCCATCTGCGGCGGCGGGCGCTACGACAACCTGCTGGCCCAGGTGGGCGGCGTGCAGCTGCCCGCGCTTGGCTTCGGCATGGGCGACGTGGTGCTCAAGGAGCTGCTGTCGGACCGCGGCCTTCTCCCCGAGACGCGGCCCGTGCTGGACTACTACGTGATCGCGCCGGCCGAGCAGCGCGCGGAGCTGCTGGCCGTGGTGCACCGCCTGCGCGACGGCGGCGCGTCGGTGGACTACGGGTACAGGCCGCAGGGCGTGAACAAGCAGTTCAAGAACGCCTCGGCCCTGGGCGCCCGCCGCGTGGTCGTCCTGAGCCCCGAAGGTTCGGCCGGGATGGCCACCGTCCGCGACAGCGAGACGCGCGAAGAAACCCGCGTCCCCCTCGCGGAGCTGGGCCGACCGTGACGCCCGCGCCGGCGATCTACGGCTGAGCCGGCGCGGGCCTTCGCGCGAACGAGTCGCAATTCGGGCAGCACGGTTGGGGGAGGGAGGGTCGATGACGACGGAGACGAAGCGGATCACCGCGCACGAGCTGTACTGGCACCACCAGGAGACGTGCACGCGGCGCGAGCTGGTCCGTGGTGTGATCCACGACCGCCCGCTCGCCGGGTGGCGGCAGTCCGACGTCACGATGAACGCGATGCGCTTGCTCGGTGGATTCATCCGCGCCGAGAAGCTCGGTGTGTTCGTGGGACCGAGAACGGGGTTCTGGGTCGAGCGCGACCCAGATTCCGTTCTCGCGCCCACTTTCGCCTTCGTGCGGGCAGGGCGATATCCGAGACCGGTGAAGTACGAGGACGACTTCTACTTCCCGGGCCCGCCGGACCTTGCGGGCGAGTCGGTTTCCGATCTGGATCCACCCGGCGAAGTGCAGGCACGGGTGGATCGATGGCTCCAGGCGGGGGCGCGGATGATCCTTCTCATCCACATCGACCATCAGACCGTAAGCGTGTACCGGCCCGGAGCTCCGCCCACCGTGCTGACGGGGAACGACGCGCTGGACGGGGCCGACGTGGTCCCCGGCTGGACCGTGCCCGTGTGCGACCTGTTCGACCGCTGAGCCGATCGGCGTCCTGAAATCAGAAATTCACGTCCGCGCTGACACGGCTCCGCGCGGACCGACTGCTAGCGATCCATGTCGAACGAAAAAGCACTGACGACCCAGGCGGAGGACTTCAGCGCCTGGTACAACGAGGTGGTGCTCAAGGCCGAGCTGGCGGACTACTCGCCCGTGCGCGGCTGCATGGTCATCCGCCCCTACGGCTACCGGCTGTGGGAGCTCATGCGCGACCGGCTGGACCAGCGCTTCAAGGAGACCGGGCACCAGAACGCGTACTTTCCGCTCTTCATCCCCCAGAGCTTCCTGGAGCGCGAGGCGCAGCACGTGGAGGGGTTCGCCAAGGAGGCGGCCATCGTCACGCACACGCGCCTCAAGGCCACCGACGACGGCAAGCTCATCCCCGACCCCGACAGCAAGCTCGAGGAGCCGCTGATCATCCGCCCCACGTCGGAGACCATCATCTACGAGATGTTCTCCAAGTGGGTGCAGAGCTACCGCGACCTGCCCCTGTTGTACAACCAGTGGGCGAACGTCGTCCGCTGGGAAATGCGCACGCGCCTGTTCCTGCGCACCACCGAGTTCCTGTGGCAGGAGGGCCACACGGCGCACGTGGACCACGACGAGGCGGAGGAAGAAGCGCTGCGCATGCTGGGCGTGTACCGCGAGTTCATGGAGGGGTACCTGGCCATGCCCGTGGTGGTGGGGCAGAAGAGCGAGAGCGAGAAGTTCGCGGGTGCCCTGCGCACGTACACGTGCGAGGCCATGATGCAGGACAACCGCGCCCTGCAGAACGGCACGTCGCACAACCTGGGGCAGAACTTCGCGAAGCAGTTCGCCCTGAAGTTCGCATCGGAGTCCGGCGGCGAGGAGTTCGCGTGGAACACGTCGTGGGGCGTGAGCACGCGCATGGTGGGTGGCCTGGTAATGACGCACGGCGACGACAAGGGGCTGGTGATGCCGCCGCGCGTGGCGCCCATCCAGGTGGTGATCGTGCCCATCTACCGCAAGGACGACGAGCGCGAGCTGGTGATGGCCAAGGCGAAGGAGATCGTGGCCGCGCTGGACGGCGTGCGGACGCACGTGGACGACCGCGACAAGCTTACGCCGGGCGCCAAGTTCTTTGAGTGGGAGCTCAAGGGCGTGCCGTTCCGCATCGAGATCGGCCCCAAGGACATCGCCAAGGGGCAGGTGGTGCTGGCGCGCCGCATTCCCGAGGGCGAGGAGCGCAAGCAGTTCCTTCCCGAGGCGGAGGTGCTGGGCACCCTGCGCCAGCGGCTGGACGACTACCAGTCGTTCCTGCTGGAGCGCGCCCGGGAGCGGCGCGAGGCCAACTCGCACCGCGGCATCGACTCGTTCGACCGCTTCCGCGAGATCATGGACGGCGCGGGCGGCTTTGTCTACGCCGGCTGGTGCGGCGCGGCGGCGTGCGAGGAGAAGGTCAAGGACGAGACCAAGGCCACCATCCGCTGCCTCCCCTTCGAGGAGTTCCGCTCCGACCCCGCGCCGGCCACGTGCCTGGTCTGCGGCGCGGATGCGACCACGGAAGCCGTCTGGGCCAAGGCCTACTGACGGATTCGAAGGAAAGACGGAGAAGGCCGCCCCCGGCGAGGGGCGGCCTTCCGTGCGTCCGCGATGCCCTGACTTCTACGGGAGGGCGCGCATGCCGAACCAGCGCGCCTCCATCCGCGCCAGGAAGTCGGGGGTGACGGGAAAGCCGCTGGCGGAGCCGATCACGGAGTCGATGCTGCAGCGCGGGCAGAGCGCCGTCTGCCCGCGTGCGTTCTCCGCCCCGGCGGGCGTATCGGCCGGCCAGTCGACCCATTCCGTCACCTCGGAGGGCGGAAAGAGGGCAAGGCAGTAGAAGCAGCCGCAGGTGCCGCTCGCCTCGACCTCGCTCCGGTGGCGGATCGAGTGCTGGTGGGCCGCTTCCACGTCGGACCGGGGCAGCATCGTCCCGCCCCTCAGTAGCGCAGCATCCAGCGCTGCACGGGCGGCGGCGGGGCGGGATCGTCCTGCTTGGGGCCGATGGCGACGGTGCCGGTGGGGTTGGGGCGCGGCGCGTCGGCTCCCTGCGCGGCGCCGGCGGGGGTGCGGCCCCCCCGCACGATGATGCCGCCGCGCGCCGCCGCCGGCGTGCGCCCGCCCTGGACGATGATGCCGCTCCCCGCGGTGCGGCCGCCCTGGACGATGATGGCCACCCGGCTGGTCGCATCGTCGATGCCCCCACCGCCGTCGCAGCCGCCGCCGGGGCCGATCTCCAGCACGGGCGCCACGCGCACGTCGGACGACGGGGCGGGGGCGCTGGCGGCGCGCAGCATCAGCCGGTCCCAGGCCGCGCGCTCCCCCGGCGACAGCGCCGACACGACGCTGTCCAGCCGCGCCTGCAGGGTGCGCAGGTGCGACGCATCCACCGCCACGGCGCCGTTCTGCGCGGCGGCAGGTACGGCGGCCAGCGCGGTTGCCAGGAGCAGGGCGGGGAGGTGGAACGGGCGGATCGTGCGCATGGCGGTTCTCCGCGAAGCATGGCGGGGGGCGCCCGGGGCTTCCGGGCGGATTCCGTGTGTTGTAGACTGCGTGGGTAGCAGACGGGAGTCAATGCCGGCGGGCTGGCACGGCTCGGATCGTGCCCGCATCTCCGCTGCCGAGGTGCGCACGGAAATCAGCAAAAACCGGGAGGAGGACGCGTTGGACGATACGGCGGTGGCGGGGGTGGCGGATGCGTTCACGCGCGTGGACGGGGTGATGCACTGCGAGGGGGTGCCGCTCACGGACCTCGTGGCGCGCTGGGGAACGCCGCTGTACGTCTACAGCACGGGCGCGATCCGCGAGCGGTTCCGCGAGCTGGAAGACGCGCTCGCCCCCGTTCCGCACCTGATCGCGTACTCGGTCAAGGCCAACGGCAACCTGGGCGTGCTGCGCACCCTGGCCCGGATGGGCGCTGGCGCCGACATCGTTTCCGCGGGCGAGCTGCACCGGGCGCAGCTGGCCGGCATCCCCGGGGACCGCATCGTCTTCAGCGGTGTGGGCAAGACGGTGCACGAGCTGGCCGCGGGGCTTTCCGCCGGCATCTACGCGTTCAACGTGGAGTCCGAGGGGGAGCTGTGCTCGCTCTCGGAGATGGCGTGCGCCATGGGGCTGCGCGCGCCCGTGGCCCTGCGCGTGAACCCGGACATCGACACGCCCACGCCGCACGCCTACACCCGCACGGGGCACGCGGCCACCAAGTTCGGCATCGCGGCGAAGCGGGCGCGGACGCTGTACTCCATCGCCGCCAAGATGCCGGGGATCCGCGTGCGCGGCATCGACGTGCACATCGGCTCGCAGATCCTGGACGTGACGCCGTTTCGCGACGCGCTGGACTACGTGCTGGACCTGGCGCACGACCTGAAGCGCGAGGACGTGGACCTGGAGTTCCTGGACCTGGGCGGCGGCCTGGGGATCAGCTACGACGGGGAAAAGCGCATCTCGGCGGCGGAGTGGGCGGCGGACATCGTGCCGGCCGTGGCGGAGACGGGGCTCAAGCTCGTCGTCGA
>DASQZE010000124.1:0-9190 GCA_035638875.1 Longimicrobium sp. | reverse complement strand
CGGGAAGCAGGCCCCGTCTGCGACGGGGAGGCCCTCTCTCCCGCCGTCTTCGCCGCTCGTTCCTCGCGGCTCGCGGCGACCCCTCCCCCAAACTGCGGGGGAGGGGTTGTACTCAGGTCACTTTTGCTTTCCTAGGTTTTTTGAGGGAGGCACATCGCGGCTGCGCGGCGTGATGTCGGCCCAGGCACATCATCCACCTGATCGCGATCAGTAAAAGGGGGCTCCCGGCCGGCAGCAAGCATCGGGGCGGATGGCTGGAAAGGACAAGTCGGATCATCTTCGGTATCATCGACCCGGCGAATCGCGCGAAAGCAGATCGGCCGCCCGGGAGCAGTGCCTGGGGCGGCCGATCATCATCCATCGTCCCAAGGTCCGAAGCTCAGTTCCGGAACAGGTAGCTGAGCTTGAGGAACAGGCCGTCCGTGCGCGGCGCCAGGCCATCGAACCGGAACGACTCGTCGTCCGTAACCTCGCGGCCGTAGCCCAGGAACGCCGCCGTGCCGGGCGTGGGGCGCCAGCTCAGCAGCAGGTCCAGCCGCAGCGGGTTGAGCTGCGGCGCCTCCCACGCGGGAAGGTTGCCGCGGCGCACGCGGAAGGACTCGCCGTCGCGCAGGTACGGGCGTCCGTCGGGGGCGCGCAGGACGTCCACCTCCTCCACGGAGTACTCCGCCAGGCCGCGGACGGCGAACGCGCGCGTGAGCTGGTACTCCGCCCGCAGCCGCGGCACCAGCGCGCGCGAGTAGCGCGACCCATCGCGATCGCGGAACAGCAGCACGCGGGCAAGGCTGGCATCCACCCGCAGCGCCGCCGTTGGCCGCAGCGCCACGGCCGCCTCCAGCGACTGCCCCCGCCCGCGCGTTCCCTCCGCGAAGATGGGCACGCCGCCCACCTCCGCCTCCAGCGACACGTCCATCCACTTGAAGTAGGACGATTCCACGCCGATCGACACGCCGCTCAGGCCGCCCACCCGCCCGTCCGGGCCCACGAGCACGTCGCCCGTCTCCACGCCCCCGCCCGTGGACGGGAGCGAGTAGCCCCCGTAGTCGCCCGGATCCAGCGTGTAGAAGCCGCGCCCCACGCCGATCTCGATCTCGTGGTTGCCGCGCAGTTCGGCCTGCACTTCCAGCCCCACCTCCCCCTCCACCGCCCCCCCGCCCCGCCAGAGCTCCCGCCCCGTGTACAGCAGGCCGGCGTTCTGCACGAAGTCCACGCTCTCCAGCAGGGCGCCGGTCGCGCCGTACCAGGACAGGCGGTTGCGGCCGTTGAGCTCGGTGATGCCCGTCCGCCGCACGAACCCCGTCTCCGTGACGAAATCCTCCGGCACGTCGCGCAGGGTGGCGATGAAGCCCCAGCGCCGCGCCGTCCGGTCCAGGTACACCTGCCCGATGTGTGCCGCGCGCCCCTCCAGCGCCACGGGCACGCGGGCGCCCGGCCCGCCGGCGGAGTCCACGCCCGCGGCGTCCGGCTGCCAGTCGCGCGTCCAGCTGCCGCCCAGCTGCCCGCCGGCCATGTACACCCCACCGAAGCGTATGCGCGCGTCCGCCGCCGCCACCCGGTTGAAGGCGCTGCCCAGCTCGCGGCTCGTCGCCAGCACGCCGAGGGTGGAGCCCGCGCCCACGTCGCGGCGCAGGCGGGCGATCTGCACCAGGGCCCGCCGGCGCTCCGGGGCGTACCGGTCGGGGTCGTTGCGCGGCGCATCGTCCACGGCGCCCAGCCAGGCCAGGTTCAGCGCGCCCACCTTGCCCGTGACGCGCGCGCCCGCCGCAGGAGCCACGATGGACCGCGTGTAGACGAGCGACTCCGGCGTGTCGAAGAGGTCCGCGCCTTCCAGGAAGAACGGCCGCTTCTCCTCCAGCGACAGGGCGAAGCGCTCGTTGACGGTGATCTGGTCCGCGTCCGCCTCTACCGTGCTGAAGTCCGGGTTCAGCGTGGCGTCCAGCGTGAGCTCGCTGGTGATGCCGTACTTCAGGTTCACGCCCACGTCCGGCTCCGTGGATCCGCGGCGGAATCCATCGTCCTCCGTGGTGCCCTCGCGGCGCGCCGTGAAGGTGGGATTCACCTCCACCAGCCGCCCCGGCCGCAGCCCCCCGATGCCGGACAGGGTGCCGCTGGACGCGAGCTCCGGCTGGCTGCGCGAGCGCGGCGCCCAGCTTTCCTCCGCCCCCGCGGCGGGGATCACGCGGACGACGTTCATCCCCCACGTCTGCGTGGCGCCGGCGGGAAACTTGAGCGAGCGAAGGGGGATGCGGATCTCCACCTCGTACCCTTCGCCCGTCAGCCGCCCGCGCGAGTCGAAGACGAAGTCGGGGCTGAACGTAAAGCCCTCGAAGGAGCCATCCGCAAAGGTGCCGTCCTGCTGGATGCCGAGCGGATTGACGAAGATAGCGAACGCGCGGCGCCGGTCGTGAAACGTGTCCAGGAGAATGCGGACGTGGTCGTCGGCCGTGATCTGGTCGCGCTCGGCCAGCGTGCTGCGGATGGACGACGGGTCCCCGGCGTGCGCGCGTACGCCGATGAACAGCTCGCGCGGCGTGTAGAAGACGAGCACCTCCGTCCGCTCGCGCGCGGGCGTCCCCTCCGCCGGGGCGGACTGCGTGAAGCCCGTGAGGACGGCGGCGCGCTGCCACGCGTCCTCGTCCAGCCGTCCGTCCACGCGGACGCCGGCGTCTTCCACGCGGGGGATGCGGGCGTCGAGCTGGCCACGCGCGCCATCGAAGACTGCGGCGGCCACGGGGATGGTGTCGGCAGAAGGCATGCAGGCCGGCGCGCAGGCGAGGGCGCCGGCCATCAACAGCGAGATCATGCGTCGCGGGGTTCGGGTCGGGACAGGCCGCAAAGATATCTGCCCGCTCCCTCGCGGTCGACCCTTCGCGACCCGCCGGAATCTGCGGATCCTCCGTACGATTGCCCGCGGATGATCCGATGCGACAGATGATCCGTCCCTGCCCCTGTCCCCTGTCCCCTGTCCCCTGTCCCCTGTCCTACTTCTTCTTCCGATTGCGCTTGCGGGCTTCCTTCTCGGCCTTGCGGCGGGCCTTCGCCTTGGCCTCGGCATTGGTCGGAGGGCGGACGGAGCCGTCGCGGTGCAACGCCATCACCGTTTCCGGCGGCGGAGGCGTGGTGCGCTCGGTGATCAGGCCGAGCTCGATCTGCATGTCCTCCCAGTCGCCGCCGACGGTCAGGTCCACGGCGTGCGCCGCGAACGCCGCCTCCATCAGCGGCGCGGCGTCCTTCTCCCCCAGGCCGACGAGGTCCGCGACCAGGTAGGCGTTGATCAGCCGGCTCTGGTGATCCCAGTCCTCCAGCTGCTTCACCAGGATGGCCGCCGCCTCGTCGCGCCGGTCGGGGTGCTCGTGCGCCACGTTGGCGATCACCGCCGCCGCCGCCAGCCGCACCTCCTCGTTCCGCTCCTCGTCAAAGAGCAGCAGCGTGGCGCCGTGCAGCGCCGCGCGGCCGATCATCCCCAGCACGGCCGGCAGCTCCTCCACCACCCACGGGTGCTCGATTTCGCGCTCCAGCAGCGCGAGCAGCGGCTCCGCGGCCGCGTCGGCCTCCAGCTGCGCGAGCGAGCGCCAGGCGTGCACCGGCGCCCAGCCGGCGGGATCGCGCTCCTCGGCGGCGTGCAGCGCGGGGTCCGCGGCCATGCGGATGAGCGCCGGCACGTGGCGCGGCTCCAGCCCCAGGTTTCGGTAGTCCGGCCAGGTGCGGCGCCGCGCCGGCTCCGCGCCCAGCTTGAGCAGGCGGTCCACGGGCGGGAGATACGGCACGGTCATGCGAGGTCAGGCGTCAGGGTGAAGATGATGTAAATCGGCCCGTATCGCTCCCGGCCAATGCGGGCTGCCGGTTCCGGGCCGGGATCACGGGACGGAACGTGGCGGGATGGATCCCGGCGCACGGCGGATCCCCTGCCCCGGCCGGGTAGATTCCTCGGTCGGCGCCATGGATCCAGCCCGATGGGAGTACCGGAGGCGCCTCCCTCGGAATGACGGTTCCGGGCAGGTACGGGGTTCTCCCCTTTCCCCTGCGGAGCGGGGGAGAGGGGCCGGGGGTGAGGGGTCCGCCCGCTGCCGGCGCGATCCGTCCTCCCCCGTAGCGCGCCCCGGCCGTCGTCAGTACTCCACCGCGCTCAGGGCGCGCAGCTTGTCCCAGCGGTGCTCGGCGGTGACGGTGCGGATGGTGCCGCTGCGGCCGCGCATCAGCAAGCTGGACGTGGTCGCGCCACCGCGGGTGTAGCGCACGCCGGGGAGCAGCACGCCGTCCGTGATCCCCGTCGCGGCAAAGAACACGTCGTCGCTCGCTACCAGGTCGTTCGCCGTGAGGATGCGGGCGACGTCCATCCCGGCGTCGCGCACGGCATCCGCCTCCTCCGCGCTTTGCGGCGCCAGGCGCCCCAGCATTGCCCCGCCCAGCGCCTGCACGGCACACGCAGAGATCACCCCCTCCGGCGTGCCGCCGATCCCCGTCAGCAGGTCCACGCCGCTCCCCTCGCGCGCGGCCATCAGCGCGCCGGCCACGTCGCCGTCCGTGCGCAGCAGCACGCGCGCGCCGGCCGCGCGGATCATCGCGATGCGCTCCTGGTGGCGCGGCTTGTCCAGCACGAACACCGTCAGCTCGCCCACGGAGCGGCCCACGGCACCCGCGACCATCGACAGCATGTCGGCCATGGGCGCGTCCAGCATCTCCGGGCGCAGCGACGGCGCGGCGGCGGGGCCCACCACGAGCTTGTCCATGTAGTAGGCCGGCCCCGGCGACCACATCGTCCCCCGCGGCGCCACGCCGACCACGGAGATGGCGTCCGGCGCGCCGCGGGCCAGCAGCGAGGTGCCCTCGACGGGATCGACCGCGACGTCCACCTGCCGCCCGCGGCCGCTCCCCACCGCCTCGCCGTTGTACAGCATGGGCGCGCGGTCCTTGGCCCCTTCGCCGATCACGACGACGCCGTCCAGCTCCGCCGTGGCGAGCACCAGGCGCATGGCTTCCACGGCCGCGCCATCGCCGGCCTCCTTGTCCCCGCGCCCCACCCAGCGCGCGGCCGCCAGCGCGGCGGCTTCCGTGACCCGCACCAGGTCCAGGCCCAGGTTGCGGCCGGGCGTCTCGTTCATCTGCGTCTCCACAACTCTGCTTTGGCGCTGCGTCGTGCACGGCTCCCATCGGACGGCGGGAACATACGCGCGCACGCTTCCGCAGGCCACGCGTTCACGCTGGCTCCATCCTCGCTCGCTGCTTACTTTGTTCACCACAACGCCGCATTCGCCGCACGACCATCCTCCCGGGAGAGGAGCCAGCAGATGAGCGAGTACCAGTACTACGAGTTCCAGGCCGTCGACCAGGCACTCTCGAAGGAGGCGATGAGCAGCCTGCGCGCGATCTCCAGCCGCGCCGACATTACGCCCAGCAGCTTCGTAAACACCTACAACTACGGCGATTTCCGGGGTGATGCGTGGAAGCTGATGGAGCGGTACTTCGACGCCTTCCTCTACTTTGCCAACTGGGGCACCCGCGAGCTGATGCTGCGCGTCCCGCGGAGAATGCTCTCCATCGAAACGGCCAAGCAGTACTGCGCCAGCGAGTTCGCGCAGGCAGAGGAGCGCGGCGAGCACGTGATCCTCGCCTTTCGAAGCGAAGATGACGATCGAGAGGATTGGGATGAGGATGGCAGCGGCCGGCTCGCGTCGCTCATCCCGCTGCGGGGCGAGCTGGCGGCGGGCGACCACCGCGTCCTCTACCTCGCCTGGCTGCTCGCGATCCACCAAGGCTACATGGAGGATGACGATGAGGAGGAGGTTCAAGTCGTCGAGCCCCCGATTCCGCCGGGACTGGGAAAGCTCACGGGCGCGCAGGCCGCGTTCGCCGACTTTCTGCGCATCGACGAGGACCTGATCCGCGCAGCGGCCGAACGGAGCGCCGCACCCGCGCCGGAGCCGGACGCGTCCGACCTGCGCGCATGGATCGCGGCGCTGCCCGCGGCGGAGAAGGACGAAATGCTCGCACGCGTGGCCGCCGGCGATGCCAACCGCGTGCGCCTGGAGCTCGCGAGCGGATGCGCAAAGTCGGTCCAGGCGGGCAACGCGCCGGCGCACGAGCCCCGCACCGCCGCCCAGCTCCTCGCCCGTGCCGACGAGCTGCAATCCGAGCGGCGCCGCGTGGAGGCCGAGCGGGCCGCACGCGCGAAAGCGCGGCGCGAGCAGGAGCAGGCTGCCGCGCGGGAGCAGCACCTGGCCAGTCTGACCGGCCGTTCCGATGAGTTGTGGGCGAAGGTGGATGAGCTTGTGGCCGCCAAGCGCCCGGTGGAGTACGACAGGGCGGTCGGGCTACTCTGCGACCTCCGCGATCTCGCCGCGCGCGAAGACCGCGTGACCGAGACGGAAGGACGCCTCCTCGCATTTCGCGAGCAGTATGCGACTCGCCCTGCCCTGCTCCGCCGGCTGGATGCGGCCGGCCTTCGCGTGACGAGATCCCACGTGTAGCCGGGCGCGCGGGGATCTCGGCCCAAAGCCGGCTATGTGCAAGGGAGCCAGCCTCAGCCCCGGGGCGACTGAAGTCGCGGCTCCGAAAACGTGATGTCGGCCTTCGCCGACGGCTCGTGCCCCGGCGAGGTGAGTGCACCCGGGCAGGCACCTGACGGGATCTCGCCCGGTTCGGCCCTCGCCCCCGTGCAGGAGGGCGGCAGTCCGTGAAGGCGGACTTCGTGTAGTCGTTGCGCCGAATTCAATCGCTCGGCTCGGACTTGGCCCAACCGCACCTTCCCACCCCAAAACAAGAGCGGCGGCCCCCGCGAGGGAGCCGCCGCCATTTACCTGCTCTGCCGCGCGAGGCGTCAGATCTTGTCGTCGCGCAGGCTGCGGTCCACGTCCATCTGGGCGCCGCCGACCTTGTCCTGCAGCGTGCCCTTGAGCTGGTCGATCTTGCCCTCGGCCTGCAGGCTCTTGTCGCCGGTCAGGCCGCCGACGGCGTCCTTCACGTGACCCACGGCGTGATCGAGCTTGCCCTTGAGCGAGTTCTCGGCGCCGCGCTCTCCAAGCGTCTTGTCGTCCATGGTCAATCTCCCGTGCAGGTTTCCGTCATCCCTCTTGGCCATGGAGAAGGGCAAGACGCATGCCGTACCTCGATCCGAAACCGTTGGAGCCCATTCACATACGATTCCTCGCGTGGATCCGCGTGGATCACCGTGCGCCGGATCGGGAGGAGCTGATCCACCCCGCGCGTGGAGCCTTTTTCGCGGGCCCGGTGTATGGACGCGGCTGCCCGCCCCTGGCGCAACCCGGGGCGGATGCCGACGTTCAGGCGCACGCCCGCGCGGACCGAGATGCACGCGCGGCGGCCCTTCATCATCCCACCCATCCCGATCCATGGCCCGACGCACGACGCGAACCCTGATCGCCCTGCTGGCCCTGGCGGCGCTGGCCCCCGCCGCGGCCGCCGCGCAGCCCCGCGAGGGCTTTACCCGCGCCGACTCGCTGCGCGGATCCAACGGCCCGGCGCGGTCGTGGTGGGACGTGGTCTACTACGACCTGGACGTGGCCGTGATGCCGGCGGACAGCAGCATCCGCGGCCATGTGGGCATCACCTACCGCGTGCTGCAGCCGGCGATGGAAATGCAGATCGACCTGGCGGAGCGGCTGCGCGTGGACAGCATTCTCCAGGGCGGCCACCGGCTGGCCGTGCGGCGCGAAGGCGACGCCATGTTCGTGACGATGGCGGAGCGGCAGGAGGCGGGGTCCACGCGGACGGTGACGGTGCACTACCACGGCAAGCCGCGCGCGGCCCCCAACGCGCCCTGGGACGGCGGCGTGGTGTGGACGCGCGACGACGGCGGCGACCCATGGGTGGCCACGGCCGTGCAGGGGCTGGGCGCCAGCGCGTGGTGGCCCAACAAGGACTACCAGGCCGAGGAGCCCGACAGCCAGCGGATCGCCATCACGGTGCCGAAGGGGATGACCAACGTCTCCAACGGCCGGCTGCGCAGCACGCGGCAGAACCCGGACAACACCACGACCTTCGAGTGGTTCGTCAGCAGCCCCATCAACAACTACGACGTGGCGGTGAACGCCGGCGCGTACGCCCACTTCAGCGACGTGTACGCGGGCGAAAAGGGCCCGCTCACGCTGGACTTCTGGCCCCTGGCCATGCACGAGGGCGTCGCGCGGCGGCAGTTTCAGCAGGTAACGCCCATGCTGCAGTGCTTCGAGCGCTGGTTCGGCCCGTTCCCGTGGTACGAAGACGGCTTCAAGCTCGTGGAAACGCCGCACCTGGGGATGGAGCACCAGAGCGCGGTGGCCTACGGCAATGGCTACGTCAACGGCTACCGGGGCACGGACCTCAGCGGCACGGGGCTGGGCCTGCAGTGGGACTACATCATCATCCACGAGGCCGGGCACGAGTGGTTCGGCAACCACATCACGTCGCGGGACATCGCCGACATGTGGGTGCACGAGGGGTTTACCACCTACTCCGAGGGCATCTACACCGAGTGCCAGCAGGGCAAGGAGGCCGGCGCGCGCTACATCATCGGCCAGCGCAAGCAGATTTCCAACGACGAGCCCGTGCAGGGGCGGCACTTCGGCGTGCAGCAGCGGGGCTCGGGCGACATGTACTTCAAGGGCGCCAACATGCTGCACACCATCCGCCAGCTGGTGGGGGATGACGAGCGGTGGCGCGGCATCCTGCGCGGTTTGAACGAGACGTTCGGCCGCAAGGTCACCACGGGCGCGCAGGTGCAGGAGTACATGAGCCGGCAGGCCGGGATGGATTTGGGCCGCGTGTTCGCGCAGTACCTCACCACCACGAAGATTCCCGTGCTGGAGTACCGCGTGCAGAACGGCCAGCTCTCGTACCGCTGGACCAACGTGGTGCCGGGCTTCGAAATGCCCGTGCGCGTAACGACGGCGCCGGGCAGCTACACGCTCGTCCGCCCCACCGAGCAGTGGCAGAACATGCCTGTGCGCGGTGTGACGGCGGGGAGCTTCAAGGTGGATGAGAACTTCTACGTGGAAGCCCGCGCCGCCGGCGCGCGGGCGCCGTCGATGGACTGAGCTCCGGCGCGGCGGATGACGCCGGCGCACGTCGGGATGAAACGCGACCTCCTCCGGAAATCCGGGGGAGGTCGTTTTCTTGTCATGGTGGATGGATCGCGCGGCGCCCCCACCCGCTCGTTCCTCGCGACCTCCCCCAAAACCCCTGGGGGAGGTGA
>DASQZE010000123.1:0-10226 GCA_035638875.1 Longimicrobium sp. | reverse complement strand
GATTCGCTCCGCGTACGCCGCCTCGTCCAGGTCGATGCGCCACGGGCCGAGCTCCGCCTCGTCCCCCGCGCTTCCCTCCGCCTCCTCATCCGCCTCCGCCGCGTCGTAGTCCGGGCGCGTCTCCTCGCGGCGCTCGTACAGCGTGAACCAGGCGAGGGGCAGGCGCGGGTCGGGCGGATGCGTGGCAAAGGCGGGATCGAACGCGGGCGCCGCCTCGTACGCCACGAAGCCGGCCGCGTGCAGGCCATCCGCCACGGCGCGCTCCACGGCGGCGAGGACGGGGAGCACCTCGTCCAGCGCATCCGCCCGCAGCACGCCCCGCGCGCCGTCGAAACGGAACGAGCGCCCGCCGCCGGGCGCGTCGAAGCGCACGGCGGCGGGCGCCCTGCCCCGCTCCGCATCCATTTTCCCCATCGCCTCCCGCACCCCGTCCCTCATCCGCGCCCCTTCCCGAAGTCCGCCACCGGAAAGGCAGCAAGATCGGCCCGCGGCGGGGGTCCCGCAATCGCGCGGCTAGGCGACGGCCATGCCGTCTTCCGCGCCCGCCATCGCCCCGGGCCCGGAGGCGGGCGATTCCTCGGCCGGCGCGGGGTCGCAGCCCGCCGCCGGCACGCCCCGCGCGGGCACGGGAACGGGAACGGCGGCGCGGAGCCAGAAGCGAAAGTCCTCGTCCGTGCGTTCGTGCCAGTTGGCGGGGAGCGGTGCCAGCCGCCGCTTTTGCGTCCCGCAGTCGAAGCAGAGCCAGCCGTGGGCGAGTTCGCGCGGGAGGTGCGAGCCAACGCTGGAGCGAAAGTCGCTCACGCGCCCCGGGATCACCTCCCACACGCTCCACGTCGCGCCATCCGGCGACTCGAATGTGCGTACAGCCATGGGTCAAGTACCTTGGTGGCAACAGGTTTCGCTGGTGTCACGCAAACGTCACGCCGTCCGCACCTGATACTCACGCCCCGCCCATCTGCCACGCCTCACCTGCCAGGATGCGCACCAGGGACGATGCAGGCCGGCCCATCTGCTACACCTGTTTCCCCTCGCACAGGGCTTGCAAAGGTCCGCCGCCCCGATGGCTGGGGCGCGAAGGGGCGCTCCGGGGAACGCAGCAACCTTACATCCCAGGGGGATACGATGGCAAACGATCCGATGGACCGCGTGGTTCCGCTCAACTCGCTCTCCGGCTACAAGGTGGCCGACGGCGAGCCGGACATCCGCGGCTGGGACGTGATGGCGTCGGATGGGCGGCGGCTGGGGCGGGTCGACGACCTGCTGGTGGACACCCAGGCCAACAAGGTGCGCTACGTGAACGTGGAGGGCGGGCCCCAGGGCCACGTCACCATCCCCATCGGCTACGCGCGGCTGGAGCGCGACAGCAAGCAGGTGCTGGTGGACCGCGTGAGCGACGAGCAGTTCCAGGCCCTGCCGGCATACGACCGAGGCGGCCCCGTGACGCGCGACTACGAGGAGCAGGTGGGCCGTGCCTTCAACCGGGACGCGTCGGCCGGCACGCAGGATGACTACTACGAGAACGACGCCTTTCGCGGCGACGAGGTGCGCCTGACGCTCTCCGAGGAGGAGCTGGCCATCGGCAAGCGCCAGGTGGCCGCGGGCGAGGTGGGCGTGCACAAGTACGTGGAGACGGAGCACGTGCACGAGACCGTGCAGCTGCGCCACGACGAGGTGGAGGTGGAGCGCCGCCCCATCACCGACGGCATGGTCGCCGGCGGCCGCATCGGCGAGATCGGCGAGGAGGAGATCCGCATTCCCCTGCACGCCGAAGAGGCAGTGGTGGAGAAGCGCGTGGTGCCCACGGAGGAGATCGTGGTGCGCAAGCGCGAGGTGGTGGAGACCGAGGGCGTGGACGCCACGCTGCGCCGCGAGCACGCCGAGGTGGAGCGCGAGGTCACCGACACGCACCTGCGCGACGGCCGCCTGGACGACGACCATCGCCGCGTCTGACGCGGCGCGGCCCGGAACACTGTGGCCCCGGAACGCTGCGGCCCCTCCCGGATTTTTCCGGGAGTGGCCGCCGCGCGGGCTCGGCACAACCTCCGCAAGTAACTGTCGGCACACGACTTGCGAAAGCACGACGCCAACGAATGGCGGCTCGGAAACCCGTAAACCAGGAGTACAGCATGCTCGAGAAGCTTGGCGGCAGCCACGACCGGGACGACCTGCGCGACAATGACCTGCGCGACGGCGCCATGATGGACGCGGACCGGCAGCGCCTGGTGAGTGAGCGCATGGAAGCGCACGGCGTGAGCCACGACGAGGCCCTGCGCCTGGTGCTCAGCGAGGAAGAGCTCGCCATCGGCAAGCGGCAGGTTGCGGCGGGCGAGGTGGGCGTGCACAAGACGGTGGAGACGCGCCACGTGCACGAAAACGTGGAGCTGCGCCACGAAGAGGTGGACGTGGAGCGCCGCCCCATCACGGACGGCTACTCGGCCGCCGGCGCCACCATCGGCCAGGACGAGAGCATCCGCATCCCCCTGCACGCCGAAGAGGCGATCGTGGAGAAGCGGGTCGTGCCCACGGAGGAGATCGTGGTGCGCAAGCGCGAGGTGGTGGAGACCGAGGGCGTGGACGCCACGCTGCGCCGCGAGCGCGCCGAGGTGGACCGCGAGGTCACCGACACGCACCTGCGCGACGGCCGCGTGGACGACGACCGCCTGGGCCGCGTCTAACCGGCAGCCGCCGGCGCGGGCCTCCGGGTCCGCGCCGGCGAACGGGCACCCCGCCTCGCGCGGGGTGCCCGTTTTTGTTGTGGCCTCTCCTGCTCCGGGAGCATCCTCGATCTCAAGGAAGCACGCCCATGGTCCCGAGATCTCTCATCAACTTGTCGAATGACGGGCACCGTACGCGCGCAGTCTCTAGATCGAAGCTCGCCATCATGGCCGGCTGGTCATCAACATCCACGTAGCTCCCGGCCATCAGCGCCTCCACGCGCTCCTTAGCCCCGCGACGCGCCTCTGGATCGCCATCGTAGTTCGCATCGTGCCTGATTCCTCGTTGTCCACGCAACGATTCGATCGCGCCCAGGAACCATGCTTCCAACTCACGTACCGCAAATACGACGGAGACAGGAACGTCGGTCACGTGCGCGCATCGTTCCAAAAGCGTCGGTGCAAGCTGAGCGGGGCAGTCGTCGTCCGCGTCCAAGAGCACCAGAACGGCCGTAGCAGGCGCACGATCCTTCACCGCGAGCACGACGGCCCTCTCCAACTCGCCGGGCTTGACGACCAAATTCCGCTTCACTCGGAACGGTCGTGCGACATCGATGCCCAGCCGACGCATGAGCACGGGGATGGAATGGACTTCGGCATGGCCTTCAACGATCGGGATCAAGGCCACGTCAGGGCATCCCCTCGAATGAATGCACAGGCTCACCAAACAGCCGCGTTTCGTCAGCAAGTGCTCCGGATGCGAAGGTATCCGGATTCAGCTCATCGGCTCGGAGGAGTTCCCCTGCGGTGTAAAGCCGCTCGCGAATCGCTTCGCGTGACGTTCCGGATACCGGTGCGATAGCGGTTCCGTGCGGGGTTTTGGTGACGACCCGAATAGCGCCATCGGGAAGGGATTTGTAATCGAGCACATCAGGACTATGCGTCGTAATTACCACCTGTGATCGCTTGGCCGCATCCAGCAATACGGACATAACCACCTCTGCGGCGGCCGGATGGATGGTGGCCTCCGGTTCCTCAACGAGCAGCACCGTCGGGGTGGCAGGCTGATAGACCGCCAATAGCAAGCCTAACATCCTTAGCGTCCCATCCGAAACGTTTCCCGGAAACAGCGGAATGTGTGTGCCGGAGAGCTCCTCGTGCTCAGAAAACAAAAGGAACTGGCGTCCCGCCATCGTGGCTCCTTCCACTAGATCGATGCCGGGTACCACTGCCTGCAGCAGGCTCCGCACTCGCTGGTATCCTTCGGGAAAATGCGTCTGTAGATGATTGAGCACCGCGGCCGAGTTTCCCCCTTCTCGCTCCAGCACCAAGCCGGATCCGACATCCCGAAGCGACACCAGACTCTCTGGCTGAATCGAATAGAGGCGAGTACCTACTAAGAAGTCATAGACCGGGCGAAACTCTTCGGATGCTGATGCTGCATAAAGGGCCAGTCGATCCGGCTCGAGTGATGTCCGCAGGCCTGGTATTGGAACTTCGAACTCGCCACCCCGAACTTCAAAGCGGTGTTTTTCCTTGCCACCTTCGCTGATAACGCATCGTTCCACCGCGATTATGATTTGTCCGTAGTCTCCTGGCACGATCTCGAACGCATAATCCACAACCCTTGATGGAGTCAACTCAATCAGGAGGCGAAATCCAACGCCCCGCTCGTTTCCCTCAGGGGAGCCATAGCGGACTTGGAACATACCGGCCCGCCTGCGTAGCGCCGCTTCAACAGATGTCGACAGGCACTCCTGCACGAATGCAAGCGCGTCCATGAAGTTGGATTTTCCGGATCCATTGGGTCCGACCAGCACCGTGAAATCGGAGAGCCGCACCACCGCTTGTTGGATGCTGCGGAAATTCCGAAGGTGGACCTCGCGAATGCGGGGGATCAAGGCAGACTGCTGTTGAAGTTCGTCGGGTTCGATCCGCAGTATGAGACTAGACTACCCCTGAAGTGCCGTCTGGTGCAAGGAAAGCATCAGTCTCCCCCTACCCCTCCACCGAATGCGGCATGGCCCGCGGCGACGTCATCGCCTCGGGAGACAGGATCTCCGCCAGCACCTCCGGCGAAAGCCACTCCTTCTCCCGGATCAGGTCGTACACGCCGCGCCCCGTGATCAGCGCCTCCGTGGCCAGCTCCGTGCTGCGCTCGTAGCCGATGTACGGCACCAGCGCCGTCACCAGGCCAATGCTGTTCTCCACCATCCACCGCATGCGGTCCACGTTGGCGGTAATCCCCAGCACGCACCGCTCCCGCAGCACCACCGCGCCCCGGATCAGCATCCCCACGCTCTGAAAGAGGTTGAAGCCGATCACGGGCTCAAAGACGTTCAGCTGCAGCTGCCCCGCCTCGGCGGCCATGGTGATGGTCAGGTCGTTCCCCACCACCTGGAAGCACACCATGTTCACCACCTCGGGGATCACCGGGTTCACCTTGCCCGGCATGATGCTGGACCCCGGCTGCATGGGCGGCAGGTTGATCTCGCCGAACCCCGCCCGCGGCCCGCTGGAAAGCAGCCGCAGGTCGTTGCAGATCTTGCTGAGCTTTACGGCCACCCGCTTCAGGATGCCGCTCAGCTGCACGAACGCCCCCGTGTCGGACGTGGCCTCGATCAGGTCCGGCGCCGTGATGATCTCCAGCCCCGTGACCTCGCGCAGCTTGGCGCAGACCAGGCCGGCGTAGCGCGGGTCCGTGTTGATCCCCGTGCCGATGGCCGTGGCGCCCATGTTGGTTTCGCGGATGAGCGCCGCCGCCTCGCGCAGCCGCTCCATGTCCTCGCCGATGGTGACGGCGAAGGCGTTGAACTCCTGGCCCAGCGTCATGGGCACGGCGTCCTGCAGCTGCGTGCGCCCCATCTTGAGCACGCCCTTGAACTCCGTGCCCTTGATCGCGAACGCGTCGCGCAGCTCGCCCAGGGCGCACACCAGGTCTTCGATGGCCCAGTTGGCGGCGATCTTGAGCGCCGTGGGATACACGTCGTTGGTGGACTGGCTGAGGTTCACGTGGTTGTTGGGATGCACCACGTCGTAGTCGCCCTTGCGACGGCCCAGCAGCTCCAGCGCGCGGTTGGCGATGACCTCGTTGGCGTTCATGTTGGTGCTGGTCCCCGCCCCGCCCTGCACCACGTCCACCACGAACTGCTCGTGCAGCTTGCCGTCGCGGATCTCGCGGCACGCCCGCACGATCATCTCCGCCGTCTCGTCCGTCAGCAGCCCCAGGTCGCGGTTGGCCAGCGCCGCCGCCTCCTTGACCGCCGCCAGGGCGTTCACCAGGTACGGGTACTGGCTGATGGGGATCCCCGTGATGGGAAAGTTCTCCGTGGCCCGCAGCGTCTGCACGCCGTAGTACAGGTCCACCGAGATGCGGCGCTCGCCCAGCAGGTCGTGCTCCGTGCGCGTCTCGCCCGACAGGTAGCCGGAGCCGCGGCCGCTGAGCATGCTGTTGGCCAGCCGCAGGCGCGACGAGATGACGTGCGCGGCGGCCATCACCAGCTTGCCGTACAGCCGCGGATGCTCCTCGGCCATGCGGGCGATGGCCTCGCGCGGCACCTCTACCAGCTCTGCGGCTTCCGTCACCATGCCGCTGGTGGAGTGCGGATAATCGTCCAGGAACGAGCCCTCGCCGTAGCTCTCGCCATCGCCCAGCACGTGCAGCACCTGCGGGTGGCCCTGGAAGCCCTTGATGATCTGGATGCGCCCCCGCACCAGCACGCCGAACGCGCGCCGCGGCTGGCTCTCGCGGAACACGTACGTGCCCACGGGGCAGCGCTTGGCCTCGGCCGCGTCCGCCAGCAGGCGCAGCTCGCCGTCGTCCAGCGCGCGCAGGTCCGCGTGCCCGCGCAGCACGTCGAAGGCGGTGTCCGTCATCGTCGTCGTCATCGTCACCATCCAGTGCACATCAGAACCCGGCGGGCGGGCGTGGAGCCGATCGGGAATTTGGCCAGACTCTGCGCAAAAGCGGGCGGAGGGTGCGCAACGTAGCGGGGCCGGGGGGATGGATCAAGGCTGTGCGCGGGGTGCATTTCCCGATTTTCAACCCGTTGCTGGAACGGAGATTGCACCCCCGGACCGCCCCAGTTCGCGAGTCAGGACCGCGCCCAGGCGCGGGTTGCGTTACCCGAACGAAGGAGGCCAGGATGGCGCTGTTCGACCGAAACAACCGGGGCTACGGCTACGGACCCGACCAGAACCGCGGCGGCGGCTTTATCGACCGCGCGAAGAACGCCGTGCGCGGCGGCTGGGACCGGGTGGAGAACACCTTCGAGGGCCAGGGCCCCCGCAACGACTACGATCGCGGGATGAACCGCGGCTACAACGCGGGCGGCACCGGGTACGGCAACGCCCGGCCCATGGACCGCGACGGCGGCCTGCACGGGCGCAACTCGTGGAGCGACGGCGCCTGGACGGCCGACGCCGGCGAGCGCGCCGACCGCGAGTGGAACACGGCCAATCGCGGCCGCATGGGCTACGACCGTGACATGAACGACTCGTCGCCGTTCCAGGCGGGGTGGCAGGCGGGCGGCATGCACGGCGGCATGCAGAACAACAGCAACCCGTCCGGCGGGATGAACCGCGGCGGCACGGAGCGCGACCGCGGGTGGAACCTGGGCGGCACCACCGGCGAGTGGGGCCACACGGGCAACCTGTCCGGCAACGCCAACCGCTACGACCGCGGCTACGCGGCCGGCGGCAGCCACGGCGGCGGCTTCCTGGACCGGGCGCAGAACGCCGTGCGCCGCGGGTGGGACAACGTGGAGGACCGCTTTGACCGCGACGACAACGACCGCCACCTGGGCGGCGGGGCCATGCGCGGCGGCAGCAGCTGGGCCGGCAACTACGACCGCGAGTTCCGCGGCGAGGGCCACCGCGGCCCCACCCACCAGCCCGGCATGATGGGCGGGATGACGGGCGGCGGCATGAACCGCTACGGCTCGGACTACCGCGCCGGCGGCATGGACATGGACCGCGGGAACCGCGCGGACTACGATCGCGGCTACAAGACCCGCGAGCAGACGGACGCCGGCGATCCGTTCGGCGACCGCGCCAACCACACGCCCATCCGCCTTACCGGCGGAAACATGGGCAACCGCGGCAACCCGGGCCGCTACGACGAGAACTACCGCGGCAACAACCGCGACTGGTTCTAGCCCCTGGCGACGGCGCGCGGACGCCCGTCCGCGCGCAGGTCGGCCCCGCTCCCGGATTCCGGGGGCGGGGCCGATTTTCATTGGCAGTCGGTGGTTCAGAAACCCGCTCCCACACGGCGTCATCCCGGGCTGGACGTTCGCCATTCCCCCGCGACAACCATCCGGGCTTCCGGCGCAGGCACAGTTTACTGATCGCGATCGTGTGGATGATGTGCCAGGACAGGCATCCGCCTCCGCAGCGACGATCCTGCCCCTTCCGAAAAAACGCGGATGGCCGTCCCCTCGCCGGCAGCAACCCGTCTACCAAGGGCCTGATGCACCGTGCAGCTCGCATCGTTTTCCTCCGGTCCGCGACCGGACGTCGCCATGGCAATCATCCAGTGCGGCGACTCTCCCAACGCCGCGCGTGCGGGATCGATGCGCCGCGACGTCCGGACGCGAATCGGCCGAGTCGTGCAGGGGGCCAAAGATCCTTGGCAGAGCGGCGGCCGCCGGCGAGGGGACGGCATCCGCGTTTTTGCGGGATGAGGATACTAGCCGCATGGGCCGGATGCCTGCCCAGGCACAGATCCACCTGATCGCGATCCGTAGAAGCCGGCCCTGGCCGGATGGGTGGACGTGCCTCCCGCTTCGCACCGAAAATCATTCGGACGCGCCAGGGTGTGCCGGGCCAGGCTCATGCGACGCGTCCCAGGACGACACCGTGGCCCTTCCAGGCACCCTTCCCAAAGGACAGCATGGTTGGGAAGGAAGGTACGGTCGAAAACGCTCAGCGCGCGGGCGCTGTACATTCGCGCTCCGCACCGGCGGGGGCGGCGGCGCACGCGGCGAAGAGCCGCGCGGTCTCCAGCACGTCCGCCACCTCCGGGTCATCCACCGACAGGTCCTCGCGCGCGTTCGGGTCCCGCGTGCGGATGCGACGGATCAGCCGGCCGCGATCGAAGTACAGGCGGTGCTCGGACTTCCATTGCACCCCGCCCTCTCCGAACGGCCGCTCGTACCGGTGGACGACCACGTGGACGAAGATCAGCCGGCCCCCCGCGAAGTAGTATTCTTCCGTCCCCTGCCATGTCTCGCCGAACTGGCGCGCGGAGAGCTTCCGCAGCTCTCGGCCCCGGTAGAAGCCGTAGAGCTCGCCGCCTTCCAGCGAAAACTCGTACAGGTCGTGCTGCGTGCGCCGGTAGCCGGGCGCCTCGCGCTCGATGGCGGCGAACTCCGCACGGATCCGGGCGATCGCGGCGGGGCTTCCGCTGGTCGCCGCCACCGCCTGCGCGGCGGCGGGACGAGCGCCGGTCACGCACACAATCGCGATCAAGCAGGCCGACAGGCGGATCAGCGGATGGAAACGGTGCATTCTGGATCCTGTGGATGAGACGGGGCCCGCATCGAACGTCTCGTATGTAGATGGATTCCGGCGGATGGCGCAATGCTCTCCGTCCCGCGACGGATGGCATCCGCGTCACACCGCCGTCCGCATCCGCCCCGTGCGCCTTGCCGCCACGCGTCTGGCATCCCAACATCCCGCGTCGAAGCACGTCTCACAGCGCGAACCGAGCCGCATCCGCCAATGTCCGTCCCCACGTCCGAGTCCCTGCGCGCCGAGCTGCTCGCCGTCATCGCGGCCGGGCTGGGCGCGGCGATGCCGGACGATGCGTTCGACCGGCTGGCGCGGGCCGTGTTCGCGCACCAGCTCGCCTGCAACCGGCCGTACCGCCTGTTCTGCGAGCGGCGCGGCGCATCGCCCGAGACGGTGGAGCACTGGTCGCAGATCCCCGCCGTGCCCACGGACGCGTTCAAGGCCGCCGCGCTCGTCTGCGGCGATCCGGGAGAGATCGAGGCAGCGGCGGCGGGGAAGCAGGATGCGCATCGCTCCGCGGCCGTATTCCGCACCAGCGGCACCACGCTGGGCCCGGGACAGCGCGGCATCCACTACGTCCCCGACCTGGCGCTGTACGATGCCGCGCTGCGGGCCGGCTTTCGCGCGCACGTGCTGCCGGAGGGCGGGCGGATGCGGATGGTGTCGCTCGTCCCGCGGCCGGCGGAGGTGCCGGACTCGTCGCTGTCACACATGGCGGGTGCGGTGGCGGCGGATTTCGGGACGGAGGCGAGCGGATGGTACGTGTCCCCCAGCGGCGGCATCGACGAGGCGGGGCTCGAAGCCGCCCTGCGCGACGCGGAGGCCGCCGTCGAGCCTGTGTACCTGCTGGGAACGGCGTTCGCCCTGGTGCACTGGCTGGAGGCGCTGCGGCAGGCGGGGACGCGCTTTCGGCTGCCCGAGGGCTCGCGGCTGATGGACACGGGCGGCTTCAAGGGCCGCTCCCGCGAGGTCACCCGCGAGGAGCTCTACGGCGCCGTGGGGGAGATGACCGGCATCGGCCACGCGTGGTGCGTGAACGAGTACGGGATGACGGAGATG
>DASQZE010000122.1:0-1898 GCA_035638875.1 Longimicrobium sp. | reverse complement strand
CGGACAGTCCGCGCAGGCGGACTTCGTGTAGTCGTTGCGGCGAATTCATTCGCTCTGCCGCCAGACGGGAGACGCCATCCGCCATCCGCCATCCGCCATCCGGCAGCTCGGCAGGCCCACGCGCGGTATCGCCCTCCCCACTCGCCTCACCCCGCCAGCACGGGCACCTGCACCGTGCGCGGTTGCGGAAGCAGGTGGGCGATGGAGTTGGCGTAGTAGCGCAGGACGATCATCTCCGCGGGATTGGGGGCGAACAGGCCGTCGCGCTCCAGCACCAGGTGGCGCATGGTGAGCATCCGCAGCCCCACGGTGACGGCGTAGTCCATGTCCTTGCGCGGCACGTACACGTGGGCGCCCGCCGCCGTCACCTCGTCCACCAGGTCCGACACGCGGCCCTTTACCTCCAGCTCGCTCATCTGCGCGCCGGGGTCGCGCACGAGCGCCGTCGCCACCAGGGAAACGGGGAGCACGGGGATCACGCGGCCCACGGCCTCCATCAACCCCGTGCCCAGCTCGCCCACGGCGTCGTGGCGCGCATCGCGGCTCATCCGCCGAAAGTCCACGTCCCGCTCCGCGCACCACGCCCGCATGCTCACCGGCGTCCCAAAGTTCACGCACGCGTAGCCGAAGCGGTGCCACTCGCTGCGCATCATCAGCCACAGGTTCTTGCCCACGAACCGGAACGTGTTTGCCAGCGCCTTCATCCCCCCCGTCTTGCGGCGCACGCCGTCCGCCTCCAGCAGCAGCGTACGGTCCTCCAGCGTGCGGTCGTAGTTGATGCCCACGGGGACGAAGACCAGGTCGCGCTCGCCGGCCGGATCGAATCCGCGCAGCATGTAGTCCAGCAGCCCCAGCTTGGGCGGGCGCAGGGCCCCGTCGCGCGACAGGCCGCCTTCCGGATACACCGCCTGCGTAACCCCCGCGGCCGTCGCCATGGCCACGTAGCTTTCCAGCACGCGGCGGTACAGCTCGTCGCCGCTGCGGCGGCGGATGAAGTACGCGCCCATGCTGCGGATGAGCTGCTGCAGGGGCCAGATGCGCGCCCACTCGCCCACCGCGTAGCTCAGCGCGGCGCGGCGGGCGGCCAGGTAGCCCACCAGCACGTAGTCCATGTTGCTGCGGTGGTTCATCACGAACACCACCGTGCTCCCCTTATGGATCCCCGACAGCCCCGTCTCGTCGCTCCACCCCAGCCGCACGCGGTACAGCAGCCGGGCCACGCGTCGCGCCATGGCGTATCCCAGCCGAAAGTACAGGTAGGCGTTGAACGCGGGGACGATCTCCTTTGCGTACGACTCCGCGCGCGACGTGGCCAGCTCAAGCGGCACCCCGTGCTCGCGCGCGTGCTCGCCCACGGCCTGCACCACGCGGGCGTCGCTCATCAGCCGGTCCACCATCACCTGCCGGCGCGCCAGGCGAAACGGCTGGATCTCGATGGGGAGCGCGCGGTTCACCTCCTCAAGCACACGCAGCGTCCGCTGGCGGATGAACCAGCGCACGCTGGGCATCATCAGCCGGTCCAGGATGGCGATGACGGCCAGCACCGCCAGCACCACCGCCAGCCAGAAAGGAAGGGTCACGCTGCGGCCCATCGGGGAGCTTTCTGGGGATGGGAGATGAGGGGGGATGCGGATCGCGGTCATCCATGTGTAACCCCTGGAGGCCGCGCGGACAATCCGCACGACGGCGGAGGTGGATGGATGCGGAGCGCAGCGGTGGATGCCAGGGAGGCGGCGCCCGTGCCGGAGCGAATGAATTCGCCGCTGGAAATTCGCGAAGTCCGCCTTTGCGGACTGCACCGCCGCCGCCCCTCGATCTCCGCAACGCTCGCCGGCAGCCGGAGGGTGCAGTGGTGTCGGCGGAGGCCGACAGTGTGAAGTTGTAGCCGCGAATTCATT
>DASQZE010000121.1:0-4454 GCA_035638875.1 Longimicrobium sp. | reverse complement strand
GCCCCGCAAGGCGCCGCGGCCCAGGCCGCCGCCGATTCGGCCGCCCCGCTGCACTCGCCCGTCTTTAGCCAGATGCGGCAGGAAGCGCTCACCACCCCGCCCGAGGAGCTGCAGTTCGAGGGGCGCCGCCCGCGCGTGTGGGGCTCGGTGATGGAGCTGGGGCTGTCCACGGGCCGCGTGGCTACCCTGGTGGTGTTCGCGGACGGAACCACGAGCCTGTACTCCAGCGCCGGGGGCGGCATCGTGGGCTCCGGCTCGCAGCGCACCGTGCGCCGCGCCTCCGACGAGTTCCTGGAAGAAGCGGCCGAGGCCAACCGCGGCATGGCGGACGCGGCCGAGTCGCCGCTGCCGTCGCCGGGGCGCGTGCGCTTTTACCTGCGCACCAACGCCGGCCTGCGCACCGCCGAGGCCGGCGAGAACGAGCTCAAGGCCGGCAGCCACGCCCTGAGCGAGCTGTACACGGCCGGGCAGGCCGTTTTGGCGCAGGTGCGGCCGCTCAGCTCGCACGAGGCCGGCGCGACCGCGCCCTGAGCACGGGGCGGCACGGCAGGAAACGATGGGGGCGGATGCGCGGGATGGGCCGTGCATCCGCTCCCGTGCGTACGGCAACCAACCTTTCAGCAACCGATCGAGACACGTGGCGGAAATCATCGTAAGCGCGACCGCGGTCGTGCAGGCCGCGCCGGAGGTGGTGTACGGCATCTTCACCGACTACCACGACCTGCATCCGCGCGTGCTGCCCAGGAAGGCGTTCGGGGCGCTGGTGGTGGAGCGCGGCGGCACGGGCGCGGGCACCGTGTTCACCGTGGAGCTGCGGCAGGGCCCGCGGACTCGGGTGCTGCGGATGCAGGTGACCGAGCCGCAGCCCGGCCGCGTGCTGATGGAGTCGGACGTGGATTCCGACATGGTGACGACGTTCATCGTGGAGCCGGCGGACGGCGGCCGCGACGCGCGCGTGACCATCACCACGCGGTGGACGCGGGCGGGCTTCGCGGGATTCATGGAGCGGCTGATCGCCCCGCCGCTCATGCGCCCCGTCTATCGTACGGAGATCCGCAACGTGGAGCAGCTCGCCCGCGAACGCGCCGGCGCCGTCCGGGCGTAGTTCAAGCACTCCTGCCCCGGAAGTTCGTCCGGGCATCCGATGCACGGCCTTCCAGCCAGGGCCGCCTTTTACGGATCGCGATCAGGTGGATGCTGTGCCGGGTCGAGAATCCTGCTGTACGGCCACCATCCTGCTTTTGAAAAAATGCGGATGGCCGTCCGCTCGCCCGGAGCGGCCGATGTACCAGGGAACGCGTGCTTCCCGCGGTGGCCAGCCATCCGGTCGGCGATCGGCCGTCGCGGCGCACAGCATCCGCACGTACGACCCTGGAAAGTCGCCAAACTGGATGGTTGTGACCGTGACGACCGGACGCGGATCGGACGGCGAGCAGCACGATGCCAGGGATCCTTGGCAGCGAGTTTGCTGCCGGCGAGGGGACGGCATCCGCGTTTTTCGCAACAGGCAGGATCGTGGCTGTGGAGGCGGATGTGTGGACGGGTACCCATCCACCTGGTCGCGATCGGCAAGAGCTTGCCCGCGCCGGAGCGGATCACGCCGCAGGAGGGCCGCACGGTTCGGCGGCAGTGCCTGGAGCGAGGCCGGCGGACAGCGGTCAATCGGCGACGTTCTGCGGCCACGCATGATGGAGGTACACGGCCAGCGACTCATCCTCCCCGTACACCTCCAGCCGGTGCCGCACGCCGGCCCGGGTCAACGCGGCGGAGAGCGCGCGGGCATAGGATTCCAGTTCCACGAGCCGATCCGCATCGCCGCGGACCAGGTACTCCGTGGGTTCGATGTGCTCGAACGAGCAGTTGACGCCGGATGCGGTCCCGGCGCGGATGTACCCGCCGCCCGTGAAGAGCGATGATTCGCGCACCTCGGCGGGGATGCCGGCCCGCCGCAGGGCATCGGCCAGCGCGGCCAGGGGCAGCTCCGTCACCGCCCCGCCGAACATCAGCACATCCGTCGTGTCGCCGGTCATCGGGATCGGGAAGCCAGGGTGGATGGATGGCAATCCGCCGAAGCTACCGATCCGCCGCGCGGCCAGCCAGCCGCAGCCCGCAAACGGGACCCCGCATCCACCAAGGACGCATGAACATCCGCCGCATCGCCATCGTCTCCATCCCCGTCGTGGACCAGCAGGCCGCGAAGCAGTGGTACGCGGAGGTGCTCGGCTTCGCGCTCCTGGCCGACAGCCCCATGGGGCCGGGCCAGCGCTGGGTGCAGATGGGCATTCCCGGCGCGGAAACGTCCATCACGCTGGTGACGTGGTTCCGCGGCATGCCCGCCGGCTCCGCGCAGGGACTCGTGCTGGTGACGGATGACGTGGCCGCCGACCACGCGGCGCTGCGGGCGCGCGGCGTGGCGGTCTCGGAGCTGGCGGATGCGCCGTGGGGCCGCTACGCCACCCTGGCCGATCCGGACGGCAACGGCTGGGTGCTGCAGCAGAACGCCCCCACGCCGTAGCCCGTGCCCATCCTGCCGCTGCTGCTGACCGTCGCCATCGCGCTCTCCGCCGCGTTCACCATCCGGGCGGACGGCCGCGGCGCGCGGCAGAGGGTGTACGTCGGCAAGCCGCTCACGACGGTGCTGGTCCTGGCGCTCGCGGCCACGGCGCCGGATGCCGTTGCCGCCCGGTACCAGGCGCTGGTGTGCGCGGGCCTGCTCCTTTCCCTTGCGGGCGACGTGTTCCTCATGCTGCCGCGCGACCGCTTCGTGGCGGGGCTCGCCAGCTTCCTGGTGGCGCACGCGTTCTACGTCGCCGCGTTCGCCCCGTGGCCCCTGACGCTGCGTGCGCCGCTCGTGCTGCTGGTGCTCGCCGCGTTCGGCGCCGTGCTGATGCGGGCGCTGTGGGACCGGCTGGGCCGCCTGCGGGCACCCGTCGTGGTGTACGCGGCGGCGCTGCTGGGGATGGCGTGGCAGGCGGCGGAGCGGTGGATGGCGCTCGGCACCACGCCGGCGCTGCTGGCGATGATCGGCGCCGCGCTGTTCGTCGTCTCGGACTCGGCGCTGGCGTGGGGGCGGTTCCGGCAGCGGCACCCCTGCGGGCAGACGGTCGTGCTGTCGACGTACTGGACGGCACAGTGGCTGATCGCCCTGTCCGTGGCCGCGCGCCCGTTCGGCTGATCCGGATTCGGAAAAACGGTAATGCCAATCTCGGGATTCCGGGTGCATTCCGAGCAGGGAGAAATCACGCGGAGGACACGGAGACAAACAGAGAGGACGCGGAGAAACCCTCTGTTTCTCCGCGTCCTCCGCGTGATTGTTTATATCTTTTTCACGGGGGAAACGCGAACGCGGCGGAGCGAAATCGATCGCCCCGCCGCGCCCGGATCCAGGAGGAACCGCGGCTATTTGCCGGATTCCTTGACCTCCACGTTCACGTCCGGCGCCTCGACGGAAGGCACGTCCACGCCGCCGCCTTCGCCACGGTTCATCACGAACCAGACGACCAGCCCCAGCACGACCACCACCAGCCCCATCAGCAGCAGGTTGGTGCCTCCCGAACCACGCGCGGGCGGCCCTGCCGCCTCGCGAACGGGCTCGTGCAGCGTTCCCGGCCCCGTTTCGCGCACCGTCTGGCGCACGGTCTCCGTCTCGCGCACCGTCTCGGGCCCCGTACCGCGTACCGGCCCGCCCGTATCCATGTCTGACATGCCATACCTCCGTCGGTGTGGCGGATGCACAGGCCCGGCGTGGGCCCGCGGAGATGCATGGATGCGCGCACCGTGCCACGCGCTCGGCGCGGGCGGATTTTCATCCCGGCGATGCGGCCCTTGTGCGATGTGCCCGCGGGCGGGATGTTTCCGCCGCGCGGCCCGTCCGACCGCCGATGCGATCCGTATCTTTTCATCCGACGACCTGCATGCGCACCCCCTTCGCCCTCCTGCTGATGGCCCTTGCGCTCGCCGCCGTGCTGCCGCGCCCGGCGGGTGCGCAGGCCGCACCCCACACGCTGCAGCCGGGCGACACCGTGCGCGTGGGGGCGCCCGCGCTGCACGACGGTGTCATCACGGGGGCGCTGATGCTGTACCAGGGCGACAGCCTGGCCGTGCGCGAGGCGTCCACGGGCACGGCGTACCGGTTTCCGCTGGCGGCCGTGGAGCGGCTGGAGAAGAACCTGGGGACGGACCGGCGCCGTTCCACGCGGCGCTGGGCGCTGGCGGGGTTGTTCATCGGCGCGGCGGCGGGGCTGGTGAGCGGCCCGCTGATCGCGACGGACGTGGAGGGCGGCGGCATCGCGGGCCCCACGATCCTGGCGGGGCTGGGCGGGGGCGTGCTGGGGCTGGGCCTGGGCGCCGCCGGTGGCTCCGTCTTCGCGCGCGACCGCTGGCAGCGCTTCCGCACCCCCATCCTCCCCTACACCCCCCCCGCCGCCCAGGTCGGCGTCACGATCCCCGTGCCC
>DASQZE010000120.1:0-13599 GCA_035638875.1 Longimicrobium sp. | reverse complement strand
CCGCCACGGCTGACCGCCATCCCGCCCGGGATGGACGTGATCCGCATGCCGGAGAATCCCGCGGAGTACGCGGCGGCGCTCTACGGGACGCTCCACGACCTGGACGACCGGGGATACGCGCTCGTCTGGGTGGAGCAGCCGCCCGCCACGTCCGCGTGGGCCGGCGTGCGCGACCGTCTGCGCCGCGCGGCCACGTCATAGCGGATCCAGGGCGGGCTCGTCTCGAACGTGAATCCGCCGCCGCGGCTCCACCGTACGGGGCTGCTCGACGCGCCGGCTCACATCCAATCCACCTGTCCGTATCACCATGACCCTCTCAGCCCTCACACTGGTGGCCTGCACGGCCGCGCTCCTGCTCGCGGCCAGGCCCCTGCACGCGCAGGCGATCGATGCGGGCGCGCTGCAGGCGGCGCGCGCCCATGCCCGCGCGCTGCTGGACACGAGCCGCGTGCCCGGGCTGTCGGTCGCCGTAGCGGTGCGTGGACAGGTCGTCTGGGCGGAGGGCTTCGGCTGGGCGAACGTGGAGGACCGCGTGCCTGCCGCCCCGGAGACGATCTTCGGCATCGGGAGTGTATCCAAGCCGCTGGTGGCCGCGGCGCTCGCACGGATGGCGGAGCGCGACGCGATGGACCTGGACGCGCCGGCTGCCCGCTACGTCGCCGGGTATCCCGCCGGGCGCGAAGCGGTGACGATCCGCCGCCTGGCCGGGCACCTGGCCGGCATCCGCCACTACGACATGCGCGACTTCACCGCCCCGCCCGCGGCGGACGCGACGCCCCTGCGGCGGGTGGCCCGCTTCCAGGCGGATTCGCTGGTGGCCGAGCCGGGGACCCGCCACGCCTATTCCAGCTGGGGATACGTGTTGCTGAGCGCAGCGATGGAAGCTGCGGCCCGGCGCCCCTTCCTGGCGCTGATGGACGACGAGGTGATGCGCCCGCTGGGCCTGCGTGCCACATCGGTCGACGTGCCGGGCACCGTTGCCCCCTCCCGCGCCGCGCAGTACACGGGATGCACGGCGGCCGGCTGCGCGCGCGCGCCGTACGCCGACTACGGCGGGATGTGGGCGGCGGGCGGATTCACGTCCACCGCGCCGGACCTGGCCCGGTTCGGCACGGCGTTGCTGCGGCCCGGCTATCTGCGGCCGGAGACGGTAGATGCGTTGTGGACGCCCCAGCGCACCTCCGCGGGGGAGGAGACCGTATACGGCATGGGCTGGCGGATCGGCCGCGACGCGGGCGGACGCCGCATCGTGCACCACGGCGGGCGCACCCGCGACCCGCGCGCCTTTCTGCTGGTGTACCCGGACACGACGTGGTCGTCGCCGTGCTCGCCAACGGCCCCGCCGACTTCGCCGAAGCCGAAGCCGCGTACCTCGCCGCCCCCTTTCTCCCCGCCGCCCCGCGGAGCTGAACGGGATACGGGTGCAGACCCCCTGCCGTCCCGCACTTCTCCCCCTCCTGCCCGCGAAGCGGGGGAGGGGGCCGGGGGGAGGGGGCTCTCCGCCCGCTGCACGTCCCCGGCTGATGAGCACGAACTCCGTTCCCCTCAATCTTCGGCGTCCTCCCCTCCGCCCCGTTCACTCCACACACGTTCCCCCTCTGGACGAGCCCTTCGTTTCGGATTATCTTCGGCCACTCGTGAGACCGACACGCGATCGCTGATCCCATTCCACGGAGGAGGCCCACCATGCCCACGATGACCGCGTACGCACCCGGCACCTTCTCCTGGACGGACCTCGCCACGCACGACACCCGCGCGGCCGAGCGGTTCTACACGGCCCTGTTCGGCTGGACGGCGGCGCACACGCGCTTCGGATCGGAGGAGGATGACGTGTACGTGATGCTGCAGAAGGACGGGCGCGACGTCGCGGCGCTCTACCGCATGGATCCCACCCAGCAGTCACAGGGCGTGCCCTCGTCGTGGCTCAACTACGTGACGGTGGAGAGCGCGTCGAACGCGGCGGCCCGCGCCCGCGAGTTGGGGGGCGTGGTGCTGGCGGACGCGTTCGAGGTGATGGATTTCGGGCGGATGGCGCTGCTGGCGGACCCAGCCGGCGCCGTGATCGCCGCGTGGGAGCCGGGCAACCACATCGGCGCGGGAGTGAAGGACGAGCCGGATACGATGTGCTGGAACGAGCTGGGTACGCGCGACCCCGAGGGGGCGGCGGCGTTCTACGCGGGCCTGTTCGGCTGGAAACCGGCACCCTTTGAAGGGAGCGATGCGCCGTACACGCTCTTCATGAACGGCGACGCGCAGGCGGGCGGGATGTTCACCCTCACGCCCGAGATGGGGAAGATGCCACCCGCGTGGACGCCGTACTTTGCCGTGGAGGATCCGGACGACACGGCGCGGCGGGTGGAAGAGATGGGCGGCACCGTGCTGCATCCCCCGCACGACCTGCCCGTGGGCCGCTGGTCGCTGCTGCGGGACCCGCAGGGGGCCCTGTTCAACGTGATTCGCTTCGCGGGCCGAAACTCGCAGGACGTTTCCCCGTAAGACTCGCGGGCGCAGCGACATCGGCCTTTGCTGCGCCTGCATTCCGTAGCAGATGGGTGCAGCAGGAATCATCCATCTGGCGCGGGGGAGCGCGCGCGGGTACACTGATGCGGGCCGCCCGTTTTCTCCCCTGGCCCCCCTCAACCGCAGGATGAAACCCGCCATGAACGCACGACTGAACCTTCGCACCCTGGGCGCCGCGTCCGCGCTGGCACTCATGATGTCCGTCACCGCGGCCGACGTCGCGTCCGCCCAGATCGGCGGCCGGCTCCGCGGCGCCGTGAACCGCGTCACGGGCGGACGCCTGAGCGTGGACCAGCTGGTGGGCGGCAGCCATCCCATCACCACCAGCCTGGAGCACGCGCGCTGGGCGGTGGACTCGCTGGACAACTTTACCCCGCGCGAGGCCAGGCGCAGCATGCTGGAGCTGCAGCGCACCCCCAACGGCGGCTTCGTCATGCAGCCCGGCTACTGGGAGATGCACACGCAGAGCTACTGCCTCAAGGCCGGCACGCACGGCCCCGGCGGCGGCGACGGCTACCTCTACGCGCCCACCCTGGGCCCGGCCCAGGACGCCGTGACCACCATCCTGCGCAACTCGGTGAACCACCCCGAGATTCAACAGCACGACATCCAGACGCTGCTGTGGGCCATCATCGCCCGCGCCAAGTTCGAGGACCTGGGCACGCAGCACAAGGCAATCGCCTCGCGGCTGCTCACGCCCCAGCAGCTCACCTCGCTCAACCGCAGCGCCCTGGACCTCATCCCCGGCGACGAGATGGGCGCGCTGATGAACCGCGTTCCCGGCCCCCTCCGCCAGATCGTGCAGGCCGAGGCCGACCTGCGCCGCATGCTGGCCGATCCCACGGCGAGCTTCGCGGACATGGAGCGCGTGGCCGTGCTCACGGGCGCCGTGGGCATGGGCCCCGGCAGCCGCGCGGTGCCCAGCGGCCGCTGGTCGCTGCACCCGGACGGCTACTACGTGCGCTACATCCCGCAGGGCTACAGCTACACGGTCACGCAGATCTGGGTGCCGCAGGGCAGCCCGGCCGTGGGCAGGGAGTACGATCCGGCCACGCACATCGCCACGCCGGGCAACACGTCGCGCCAGCGTCTGGTGCAGTCCGGCCGCGTGCACCAGCCGGATTGAGCCGCGGCGCACGGATGATGGAACGCGGGCCGGCATCCTCGGATGCCGGCCCGTTTTGCTTTGCGGCGGCGGAGGAGTCCGTGCACCCCGGCGACGTCCCCGCCGAAGCGATTGAAATCGCCGCTGGAAGGGCACGAAGGCCGCCTGCGCGGACTGCACCGCAGCCTGCCGTCGCGACGGCAGCCGGACGTGCACGTACGGTGTTGCGCCTATCGAGAATGCAGCCGTTCAGAACGTGGTGGCATTGCAGTCCACGAAGGTGGACTTCGTGATTTTTCAGCGGCGAATTCATTCGCTCCGGCGCAAGCCCGGCGTTTTCGGATCAGATTCACAACGTGCCTCCCTCGCTCCGGCGCGCGCGGCATTTGCCTGATCGGATTCCATCGATGGCTCCCGCCTTTCGTCGGCGCTCGATCCGCCTGACCCGCCCGATCCACATGACCCGCATGACCCGCCTGGTTCGCCTGGTTCGCCTGATCCGCTTAATCCCCGTAGTCCACCGGCTCCGTACGAACCGCCACTTGCCGCGCCTGCGACGGAGTGTCAGGATAGGGCGCACGCGGGAATCTCGTCCGATCCCGGTACCCCTCCCATCCCCCGGAACCCTCGTGGACAGACGCACGTTCATTGGCCAGGGCGCGCAGGCGGCGCTGGCCTTCGGCATCCTGCCGCACGCGGAGCTGCTGGAGCGGCTCGCCCGGCCCGGCGCGCCGCAGTCCGCGTTCGCCCAGTTGCGCGACCGCTACTTCATCCGTGCGCTGAGCCTGAACCCCGTCACCGCCACCTACCTGGGCGGCGACGCGTACGACGCCTCCCTGCGCGACGTCAACAGCCGGCTCCGCGACTACCGCCCCGCTGCGCTGCGGGCCGAGCGCGCGTTCTACTGGGAGACCAAGTCCGCGCTGGAGACCATCGACCCGTCGCGCCTGCCGGCGGAAGAGGCCATCGACCACGCGGTGATGGGCGCGCAGCTGAACTTCATCATCCACCAGCTGGAAGATCTGCGCTACCACGAGCGCTCCATCGACACCTACGTGGCCGAGCCGTTCCGCGGCGTGGACTGGCAGATCCAGCAGATGACGGACGCCGGCAGCGGGCTGCTGGGCACCCAGGCCGAGTGGGCGCTGGTCATCCGCCGCCTGAACGCCGTTCCCGCCTACGTCGCCGCCGCGGAGGCCAACCTTCGCGCGGGCAAGGCGTCCGGGAACTTGCCCGACTGGCGGATGGTGGAGCGCGACGGCGTGGCGGGCAGCCGCAGCAACGCCGAGTACTTTCGAGAGACGCTGAGGGAGCTGGCCGCGCGCTACCTGGGCTCGCGCCCCTTCGCATCCGCCACACTCCGGCAGCTGCGCGCGGCGGCCGGGCGCGCCGCGGACGCATACGAGGGCTTCGCGGGGTGGCTGGAGCGGACGTACGCGGGCGACCGCACGGACCGCTACGCCGCGGGCGAGCGCGAGTACGAGTGGCGGGTGCGCAACAACCTGCGCGAGACGCGCGGCGCGGCCGAGCTGTTCACCTACGGGCAGCAGCAGACGGAGCTGTACCAGGGCCGCATCTACCAGGTGGCCGAGCAGCTGGCGCGCGAGGCGGGGCTCACCATTCCCTTCGGCACGCGCGACGAGAAGAACGCGGGGGTGCTCGCCGTCATGGAGCACCTGGGCAGCGACTCGCCGGCCAACGACGACGAGCTGCTGCAGTGGTACGTGGACGCCGGCAAGCGCGCGGTGGAGTACGGGCGTGCAAATCAGCTGTTCGACATCCCGGCCGAGTACCGGCTGGACGTGTATCCCACGCCGCCCGTGCTGCGCAGCACCATCGACGCGGCGTACTACCCGGCGCCACCCTTCAAGCAGTCCGGCGTAGGCCGCTTCTACCTCACGCCCACCGGCAACGACGCGGCGGCGCTGCGGCTCAACAACCGCGCATCCATCGCCAACACGGCCATCCACGAGGGGTTCCCGGGGCACGACTGGCACTACAAGTTCATGACGCAGAACGGCCAGCGGATCAGCAGCATCCGCTGGCTCACGCCGGGCGCCGTAGAAGATTCCGCCAGCATGTGGCAGGATTCCATGGCCGCCGAGGGGTGGGGCCTGTATGCCGAGGAGCTGATGTCCGAGGCGGCGGAGGGGCGGCCGTACGGCTTCTACACGGCGGGCGAGTACATGTACGAGCTGCAGGGACAGCTGCTGCGGGCCGTGCGCATCGTGGTGGACGTGGGCATCCACACGGGGCGGATGACGTTCGACGAGGCGGTGGACTACTTCACGGCGAACGTGAACTTCTTTCCCAACGCCTGCGCCCGTGCCGCCACCGACCCCACCGCCCGCGCCGTGTGCGAGAGCGCCCAGCGGGCCCTGTACCGCTACAGCAAGTGGCCCACGCAGGCCATCACCTACAACCTGGGCAAGAACGCCATCCTGGAGCTGCGCGAGGCGTACCGCCAGCGACGGGGCGCCGCCTACACGGCCAAGGACTTCCACGAGCGGCTGATGCGCATGGGCACCATCCCCGTGGGCTACATCCGCGAGCTGTTCCTGTCGCAGGCGAACGGCTGAAACGCTTCGGCCGCCGCGGGGGCGCTCCCTCGACTTCTGGACGGCTGACCGGCTCCCCTCGGGAGCAGGTCAGCCGTGCCCGGACGGGCTCCGGGAGGCGGTGAATCAGGGGCTCACCGCAAAGGTGAGCGTGCCCTTTGCCTGCCCGTTGAAGTAGTTCTCGCCGGTGCCGAAAAACTGCAGGTTGCCGCCGGAGAACGTCCACCCGCTCTGGCAGTCCCAACCGCTTGCGAAAAATGCACTGCGGAGGAGAAAGATCTGCTTGAGCACCTCGTTCTGGGCGTTGGGCGAGAGCTCCTGCACATCCGTCTTCTGGTCGATGGTCACGCTCTGCCCAACGTTGCCGTTGCTGCACCCGTAGCCGCCGGCCCCGCCAAGCTGGATCTTGCGGACACCCTCCGGATCACGCGCGTTGAGCGTAACCTGGTACTCCTCGCCGCGCTTGACGTTGACGGTGCCGCTCCCGTTGATGTGCGTCGCCGAATCGTGCGCGGGTCCGGCCGTCTTGTTGGTGATCACCCACTCCAGCGATGGCGGAGAAGAATCAGAAGTGGGAGCCTTCGTCGTGCAGTCCTCCGCCGTAAGCAGGACCACGGCGCCGAGCGGGATGAGCATGCGCATGAGATGACTCCTTTGCATTATGTGAGCGATCGATCGGCCGGGATCGGCCAGGAGGGCCACGCGGAAGCGGCGGGATGGAGACGGCGGCGTGAGAGAGGCGTCCAGCGAGGCCGCGAGGACCCCCGCAGGCGAACGGGGTCAAGACCTGTGCCGATCGGCGGTGCGGGCAGGAGTGCAAGACAAGCGGCGGGTTACCGGTGTCCGTGCGGGGTCCGCGACCCGGCGTACCCCCTCGTCGGGGACAGAAATGCCCCGGACGCTGGGACATCCATGCCCATGCCGTGGCCGTCCCGGGAGCACCGCGCCGCGCCGATGAAGATCCCGGGTGGGCTGAATCGGCAGATCGGCACAACCCGGCCGGGCGAAGGAGTTCGCTGCAACGAGCACACGAAGCCCGCCTGCGAGGACTGGCGGCTTCGTAGACGGTGCGGATCGAACGAGGGTCGAAGGATGAAGAACGGGGCCGGATCTCGTCGCGAGATCCGGCCCCGTTTTCATCCGCCATGCCTGTTCGGCCGATGCCGTTCCGCCGATGCGGTTCCTCCGACGATCGCCGTCAACGCTTCCAGATCAGGCCGCCGGCACCGGCGGCGAACAGGTCCGTGCCGGTGGACGTGCCCCAGAAGCCCTGGATCAGGCTGTTGCCGTTGTGCGCCTTTTCCGGCACCCACGCCGTGCCCGTGTAGCGGTAGAGCGCGCCGCCGCCGCCCGCCGCGTACACGTTGCTCGCCGAGCTGCCCCACACCGCGTACAGCACGTCCCGGGTGGGCAGGCGCACGCGCGACCACGAGGTGCCGTTGTAGCGCATCATCATCCCGCCGTCGCCCACCGCGTAGACGTTGTTCGCCGCGCTCCCCCACACGGACCGCAGCGCGCCCGGCGTCTGCACGCCCGAGACGAAGGACCACGCGGTCCCGTTGAAGCGCAGCAGGCGCCCCGTGGCCGTGGCGGCGTAGACGTCGCTGGCGCCGCTCCCCCACACGTCGTTCAGCTGATCGGTGGTGCCCGTCGTCATCCGGCTCCACGCGGTGCCGTTGTAGCGCAGCACCACCCCGCTGTCGCCCACGGCGAACACGTTGTTCGCCGCGGTTCCCCACACACCGCGCAGGGTGTACGCCCTTGCCGGCGCGTTGAAGTCGCCCAGGGGCCTGGGCGCGACGGAGGTGCCGTCGTAGCGGGAGAGCGTCCACGCGGCGCCGTCCCACCGCACCAGCTCACCCTTTTCGCCCACACCCCACACGTTGGCCGCGGACGATCCCCACACGTCGTACAGGCTGCGCCAGCGCAGATCCGCCACGTGCGACCACGCCGTGCCGTTGTGCCGCAGCATCCCCGTGTGATTGGCCGCGTACACGTTGTTCGCCGCCGATCCCCAGAGGCCGCGGTTGCCCTGGTCGTCCGGCGTGGACTGGGCATTCCAGGCTCGGCGCGTGTCCGTCACGGTAACGGGGATCTGCACCTGGATCTCGGCGTGCCAGGCCCACAGGATGGCCGTGCCGGGGGCGAGCCCCACCACCAGCCCGCTGTCCAGCAGCGCCGCGCCGGGAGACGAGGTGGGCTCCACCTCCCAGTCCACGCGGTTGGTCACGACCTGCCCCTGCAGCCCGCGAAGGGTGGCGGTGATGGGCTTTGCCTCGCCCACGTTGAGCGTGATGCTGCTCGCCGACAGCGAGAGTGAGCCCGGCATCCCCTGCCCGATGTAGAACGTGAGGGGAAAGTTCGCACCGGCGATCCAGGGGACGTACTGCGTCTGGTCCGTGGTGAACAGCTCCTGCCACGTGGTGACCATGTACACGTCCAGGTACCCCAGCTCGCGCGACGCGGCGTGCACGGAGATGCGGTACACCTGCCCGGCGGACGCGCCCGTGGAGCCCGTGGGCCAGCTCAGGTCGTACTCGTCGTTGGCCGTGTCTACCGTCACCAGGCGCCCGTAGGAGCCGGCGGTGCGGGTGAAGGTGGCCAGCGTGGACCCGCAGGTGCCGTTCGTCATGCGGCAGATGCGCACCGTCGGCGACACGTTGGGATCGAACGCCGCCGCCGTTTCGCCCGGGTACGCGCCCCCATCGAAGAACCAGAACTGCTCGTTGCCGCCGTTGCTCCAATGGTAGATCTCCTGGCTGGGCGCGCGCTCGGGGTTCGCGAGCGTGGGCGCGTCCGCCGTTCCGCAGGCGGTGGCGGCGAACAGGGCGAGGAGCGCGAATCCGCGAAGCATCATGGGCGGTGCGTCCGGTTGAACGTGGAAGATGGCGCGGCGGTGCCGGGCGCACCGCTGCGACAGGTGGTGAATCCGGCCGGTGAGTGCTACAAGTTCGCGGCGCAGTGACCAATTCGCAACCACGGTCGTCCGCGCGCGCGAAGAACGAAACGCGAGGGCCAAATGAGGTCGCGAGACCCGTCCCTGCTCGTTTGCCGGCTCCGCGTAAAGGCGGCCCATCCCTTCCCCGGGAGAAAACACTTGATTCATGCAGTGGACCGCCAGGACTTCCCGTCCGCACTGAAGCTGCTGTAACTGCAATGATTAGCGACACGAACCGCAACGACAACTTTCCTGGGATGACGGCGTTCAGGGCGCCGCGTTCTCGGCCCGATCCAATCCTGCGGGATCCGCTGCCGCCGCCGGCGTGGGAATGCACCCTGCAAACCTACGCCTTATCCGAAGCGTTCACCCCTGCCGCACGACGATGACAGCGAGGTCTGATAACGAATCTCGCAATTGATTGTGCACCTGGATCTCAACTGCTGTCTCACACGGAGGCCACAGGGGGCACGGGGAACAAACGGTTCGCTTCCTCCGTGTGAGGCCCTCGTCGAGGCAAACGTTTACGAACCATTGGGGAACCGGGTTCCCTACCGGATCGCACGATGGTTGTGCATACGAGGGGGTTACCCCTGTCTCACACGGGGGAGACGGAGATCACGAAGGAAAGAGGAGACTGGAACTGCTCCCCGTGACCCCTTTCCCCCTGTGTGAGAGCTTCTTTGAAGCATGAATGCACAATCAATCATGGAATAGGGTGTGAGAGATCGATCGGGTAATGGAGGCGAGCGCTGCCAACTGCAGGTCGGATCGAGGGATACGGCCCGTCAGCCTCCCGAAATTTCATCTCGCGGGATGATGACGGCCATGCAGTCCGCGCAGGCGGACTTCGCGACTTTCCAGCGGCGAATTCATTCGCTCCGGACGGACCGCGGCGACCGCGATGGATCTCGCCCGCCCGATCCGATCTGCCCGACCCATCGGCCTGATCTCATCCGCCAATCGATCCGCCTGATGTCCATCCTTCACTTCCCGGTCAAGCTTCACCCCGCCCGCTCGTCCAGCTCCGCGATCAGCTTCTTCGGCGCGACGATGCGCCAGGACGCCTCCATCCGCTCCCGCAGCAGCTCCGGCGTGACGGCGGGGATGCGCACGAGCACGGCGGGGTAGTCGCGGTAGTGGTCCGTGATGTAGAACACCGCCGGCAGGTCGTCCACCAGGAACTGGCGCTCGAAGAGGTTGCACTTGAGCACCAGCGACTCGCCGTCTTCGCGCAGCCGCGCGAAGAACTTGCCCCGCACGCGGAACGCCGGCGTGCCGTACGACGTCCCCTCTTCCACGCCCGGCAGCGCCAGCGCCACGCGCCGCACCTCGTCGAACTTCATCGGCACCTCATCCAATCACGTTGGGGAAATGGAACGAACATGACGCGCCGCGGGTCGGATGAGGGGTCACGCCTGCGGACGGTCCGCCTCCAGCTCCGCGATCAGCTTCCTGGGCGCCACCATCCGCCACGACTCCTCGATCCGCTCGCGCAAAGCGTCTGCTTCGATAAGGGAAAGGTTCACGAGCACGTACGGATCGTCGCGGTAGTGATCGGTGACGAAATATACGTCCGGGGCAGCTTCCATCAGGTATCTACGCGCGAACACGTTGCAGCGCAGCACCAGCGAGACGCCATCCTTTCCCAGTCCGGCGAAGAACTTGCTTCGTACGTTGAACGTGGGCAGCCCGAACCAGGTGCCTTCGCCGGCGCCGGGGAGCGCCAGGGCCATCTGCCGCACGTCGTCGAAGGTCATCGGCGGTCCGGGACAAGGGTTCGCGTCCACGTCCGCCGCGAGCATGGCGGGTGGATGGACGGATGAAAATTGCAGCCGCGGGGTGCAGGGGTGTGGCAATTCCCCCGCTCAGGACGTAGGCTGTCACGCATTCGGGGCCGCCCGTACGCGGCGCCGCACAACAGCAGGGCCACGCGCGCGTGGCCAGGGTACCACCGCACACCGAGAGAAGGAGCACCCAGTGCCCGCTAAAGGCCGTTCCCGCCACAAGCCCATCCTGCTGTTCGGGCGCAACTTTCTAAAGCATCCGCGCATGCTGGGGTCCGTCATTCCCAGCTCGCGCTTTCTGATCGACAAGGTGCTCGCGCCCGTGGACTGGAACCGCGCGCGCGTGCTGGTGGAGTTCGGTCCCGGGGTGGGCACCATCACCCACCACATCCTCAAGCGGATGCACCCGTCGGCCCGGCTCATCGTGATGGAGATGAACCAGGACTTCGTGGAGTACCTGCGCGACACCATCCAGGATCCGCGGCTGGAGGTGTTCAGCGGCTCGGCGGCGGACATCGGCAAGGTGCTGGCGGAGCGGGGGCTGGGCAAGGCGGACTACGTGTTCTCCGGCATCCCCTTCAGCACCATGCCCGAAGAGGTGCGCACCTCCATCGTGCAGAGCACGGCCGACGCCACCTCGCCGGACGGGGCCTTCGTGGTCTACCAGTTCTCGCCCAAGGTGCGCGGATACCTGGAGCGCGCCTTTGCCAGCGTGCAGACGGGCTTCGAGGCGCTGAACGTGCCGCCGGCCCAGATCTTCGTCTGCCGGCCGCACCGCAACGGCGCGGCCTGAGGGCAACGGCCGCCGCCGCGTCCCGCCCGGGACGCGGCGGCGGCGGGATCGTTGCCCAATCCGTACACGCGGCCGCTGTTCAATCCGCCGTGTTCTGCTTACCTTATCCGCCATCTGTTACAACTCACGTCCGCGACCGGCCGCGCCCCTCCGCGCGTCCGTGCGATCCATTCGTGCCCTGCATCCCGAGGTGTCCCGCATGATCCGCCGCATCCCCCATTCTGCCGTGCTCGCGCTCGGCGCCGCGCTCACGTTCTCGGCCGCCGCGTGCGAGGCGCCGTCCGACGTGCTGTCACAGCGCACCGCCTTTGCCCCTGACGCGCCGTCGCTGGCCGTCATCCCCGGCAAGGGGTCGGCGGCCACCCTGGACGTGGCCAGCTGGAACATCGAGTGGTTCGGCGCCACGGGCACCGGGCCCAGCAACGAGCCGCTGCAGCTGCAGAACGCCCGCGACATCATCAGCGGCACCGACTTCGACATCTGGGGCGTGGCGGAGATCGCGGACCAGGCGGCGTGGAACAGCCTGGAATCGCAGCTCCCCGGCTACACGGGCTTCCTGGCGAGCGAATCCCTGGTGACGGGCGGCTCCGCCTCCTATGGCGCCACGGAGCAGAAGGTCGGCGTGCTGTACCGCAGCAGCGTGGCCACGCTCGTGGGCGCCAGGGTCATCCTCGCGGCCAACGACGCCGACTTCGCCGGCCGGCCGCCGCTGGAGGTGCGCCTAAACGTGACGCTGAACGGCACCACGGAGCAGGTGGTCGTCATCGTGCTGCACATGAAGGCGTTCGACGACGTGCCCAGCTGGCAGCGGCGGGCCAACGCGTCCGCGGCGCTCAAGAGCTACCTGGACACCACCTGGCCCACGCAGAAGGTGATCGTGGTCGGCGACTGGAACGACGACGTGGACACCTCCATCACCCCCGGCCAGGCCACCCCGTACCAGAACTTCGTGGGCGACGCGGCGGACTACGTGTTCCCCACCCGCGCCCTGTCGCTGGCCGGCATCTCGTCCACCACGGGGTACCCGGACATCATCGACCACCACCTGAACACCAACGAGCTCAACGCCACGTTCGTCCCCGCCTCGGCCGAGGTGTACCGCGTGGACTCGTACGTCGCCAGCTACGACGCCACCACGAGCGACCACTACCCCGTGCTGAGCCGCTACACCTTCGGCGGCGGGAGCGGCACGGGGAGCGTGACGGTCACCTCGCCCAACGGCGGCGAGTCGTGGGCCGGCGGCAGCGCGCGTACCATCACCTGGACGTCGTCCGGCGTGACCAACGTCAAGCTGGAGTACACGCTGGACGGCACGTCGTGGAGCGTGATCACGGCCAGCACGGCCGCGAGCGCGGGGAGCTACGCGTGGACGGTGCCCAATTCCGCCACCACGGCGGCGAAGGTGCGCGTGAGCGACGCCGCCGCCGCGACGGTGACGGACGCCAGCAACGCGGCGTTCACCATCACCACGGGCACGCCCGTCACGCCGGCCCAGGTGATCATCAACGAGATCATGGCCAACGAGGCGGGCAGCAACACGGCGCTGGAGTTCGTGGAGATCGTGAACGTGGGCGGCACCGCCATCTCCATCGCCGGCTGGACGCTGAGCGACGGCGCGGGCGTCAAGCACACCTTCGCGGCGGGCACCACGCTGGCGGCGGGCAAGGCGATCGTCGTCTTTGCCGGCGCGTCGGGCATCCCGGCGGGGCTCACCAACGCCGTCGCGGCCAGCACGGGCAGCCTGGCGCTGGGCAACAGCGGCGACTCGGTAATCCTCAAGAACGGGGCGACGACGGTCACCAGCTACACGTATCCGTCGTCGCTCAGCGGCACGGACGGCGTGTCCATGAACCGCAACCCCGACGCGACGGCCACCGGCAGCTTCGTGCTGCACACGG
>DASQZE010000119.1:0-7094 GCA_035638875.1 Longimicrobium sp. | reverse complement strand
AGGAAAGCAAAAGTGACCTGAGTACAACCCCTCCCCCGCAGTTTGGGGGAGGGGTCGCCGCGAGCCGCGAGGAACGAGCGGCGAAGACGGCGGGAGAGAGGGCCTCCCCGTCGCAGACGGGGCCTGCTTCCCGCAACCTTGGGGAACAGCCAAGCTGATTTTGCCATCCTAGAAAAAACGCGGATCCCGTCCCCTCGCAGGCAGCAACCCATCTACCAAGGATCCTGGGCATCCTGCCAACGCCGTCCGATCCACGTCCGGCCGTCGCGGACGCATCGCTCCAGCACCCTCGACCTTTTCGACGAGAGCTGCCATCCGCCGCATCCGCATCGCAGACGTCGCCCGTATGATCGGGACCGGCGAGGTGCGACGGCACGCGGAGTGCTCCGCGCCGTCCGCTCGCACACTCCCGTCGCCCGAGGCGCATCCGCATGCCCGCATCCATCGTCCCGCCCGATCGCCTCGTCCCGCTGAACGACATCGCGGCCGATCCGTCGCGGGGCATCGTCCTGTACTGGCAGGTGATGGCGCGGCGCACGCGGCACAACTTCGCGCTGGAGCACGCCGTGGAGCTCGCGCGCGAGTGGGGGCGGCCGCTGGTGGTGCTGGAGGCCCTGCGCGCCGGCTATCCCTGGGCCAACGACCGGCTGCACCGCTTCGCGCTGGACGGGATGCGCGACAACGCCAGCGCGTACGCGGCCGCCTGCGTGGAGCACGTGCGCTACGTGGAGCCGCGCCCCGGCGACGGGCGCGGGCTGCTGCTGACGCTCGCCGAGCGCGCCTGCGTGGTGGTGACGGACGAGTTTCCCGAGTTCTTTCTTCCCCGGATGCTGGCCGCCGCCGGGCGCAAGTTGAAGCGCGCACGGGTGCGGCTGGAGGCGGTGGATGGAAACGGCCTCCTCCCCCTGCGCGCAGCCGGAAAGGCCTGGGTCACGCCGGCGCACTTCCGGCGGATGCTGCAGCGCGAGCTCCCCGATGCGCTGGCGTACGCGCCTGCCGCCAATCCGCTCCTCCGCGCCCGCTCCCTCCCGCGGCTGGAAGGCGAAGGGGCGCGGTGGCTGGATGGAATCCGCACGCGCTGGCCTTCTCCCGCGGACGCGCTGATCGGCGACGACACGGGCGAGGCGGCGCGGGCGCTGGCCGCGCTCCCCATCGACCACGACGTGCCGCCGGTGGACTTTCGCGGCGGCGAGCAGAAGGCGCGGCGGGTGCTGTCCGCGTTCATCGACGGAAAGCTGGACACGTATGCGACCCGGCGCAACGAGGCGGAAGATCCCAGCAACAGTGGGCTTTCTCCCTACCTGCACTGGGGATTCGTGAGCGTGCACGAGGTGTTCGCGGCCGTCGCCGAGCGGGAGGCGTGGACGCCCCTGCGCCTGGCGCCCAAGGCCACGGGCAAGCGCGAGGGGTGGTGGGGGATGAGCCGCGACGCGGAGTCGTTCCTGGACGAGCTGGTGACCTGGCGCGAGGTGTCGTACAACACGGCGCATTGGGTACCGGAGCACGACACCTACGCCTCGCTCCCGGCGTGGGCGCGGCAGACGCTGGACGCGCACCGCAGCGATCGCCGCGCCGAGCTGTTCACCCGCGATGAGCTGGAAGCGGGCGCGACCTACGACGCGCTGTGGAACGCCACGCAGGGGCAGCTGCGCACGGACGGGCGCATCCACAACTACCTGCGCATCCTCTGGGGAAAGAAGTTCCTGCAATGGACGGAGGCGCCGGAGGAGGCGCTCTCCCACATGCTGCACATCAACAACCGCTGGGCGCTGGACGGCCGCAACCCCAATTCCATCGGCGGCATCACCTGGGTGATGGGGCGGTACGACCACGCCTGGCAGGAGCGCCCCGTGATCGGCAAGGTGCGGCCCATGAGCAGCGTCGCCACCGCGAAGAAGATCCGCGTGACGGAGTACGTCGAGCGCTACGGTGCCACCCTCCCCGGCCGCACCGCCCCCCGCGCCGACGCTGGCGACGGCCGCGGCGAAGCGCCTGCTCCCCGTCGCGAACGCAGCAAACCACGCGATCGCGGCCCCGCGCGCGGTGCCGGAACGTCCGGCCTGGACGTGCTGCCGGAGGACTGAGGCTGAATCCGATGAAAAATCTTGTCTTATGATTTCCTGAGGGAGCGCCCGCGCAGACCCTGCCTGTGAACCAGCCATGGGCGCGACTGAAGGGATCTACTTCGCATGGCACTGAGCTGGCCGATACGCCGGTTCCTTGCATGGCATGGTAGTTCCTTCGGTCGGTGCCAGAGATCTTCCATCAGCGGGTCTCCGGCGGCGTCATCCTCAGGAACTTCGCGTTTTCCGCAGCCGGCAGGGGCGGGGGGACCGCAGAGCTCAAATCGAATGGCCGCAGAGGGGATGTGCTCCCGCGGCGGCAACTTGGTTCAGGTGATGCAGGCGAGGCGGCGGCGTGCTGACTTGCCTCATTCCGCCAGCACATCCAGAACGGACGCAAGGTGCAGGACGTCGGCGAAGGCTGGACCCTCCTCGTCCAGGGCCGGGCCGTCGCCCATCAGGAGCGGGTATGCGTCCGGCGCGGCAACCTCCCATCCCGCCGCTGTGATCTGCCGCCGAAAGGCCCGGGGAAGCGCGTATGCCGGCGCGTAGCGCACGCCGAGCACGGCGCGCCGCGGCGACCATCCCTGCGGGTTGTAGTAGTCTCGCGCGCCGGTGAAAAGCGTCACGACGTACCCGTGCCCCTTGGGATGGGTGAGGACGACGACGGACTTGCGGTCGCGCCAGCGGAACCGTCGCGGTGTGTCGTCCGGGAAGCGCTCCCAGGCGCGCGCCCGCCAAAAGCGGGCGGCGGCAGGAAACAGAACGGCCGCGAACGAGGGGTCGAGCGTGTCGTCGAAGCCCTCGTACAGGGGGCACAGGTCCCACACCACGTCGGGTCGGTCTACCAGGGCGACGAGTGTACGGATTGTATGCTGTACTGTGCGTCGTGACACGGAGACGCGCGTTTCCGTCCCATGGCGCTCCATGCACGGGGCAAGCTCCGCCGCCACCGCGGCATCGTGCACAAGGAGAGTCCGGGGATAGCACTTTGCCCGGGATGCGATCGCCGCCACCGCTCGTTCCACCATCACCGCCGCATCCGCGGGTAAACTCACGCTCGCCACGGGAACTACCTCGTTGTGGAGCACGTTCCCCTCCGTCATCACCACGAGCAGAGCGCGCGGTGGGGCATCGTCGCGCCAGGGTTCGTCCAGAACCTCCACGGCAGCCATCCATACCGGCACGCTTCGCAGCCAAGCGTGCGGATCTCCTCTGCCCTCTCCTGAACCAAAGCAAACACCCATCGTTTATTCCTCCCGCTGGCGGATCTGGATCGCCATAAACAAAAGCCTCACCGTCAGCGCGTCCGTGTGACGTGCTGGAGCTGCCGGCCTCGAGTTCGTGGTACCTGGTACTCGCTCATTCCGCCTCTCGCCGTGCCTGCTTCTCCGCCTTGCGGGCCGCCTTCGTGGCGGCGGCTTGACGGGCGCGCTCTTCCAGCGGCCGCACGTCGAGCGGCGTATCGCGCCTGAATCGTTCGCGGTACAGGTGCTCGATGAACTGCGGCAGGGGCGCCTTCCACGGCTCCTGCCGGTGATTGTCGATCTTGCCCAGCTTCTTGGGATTCATCCCCAGCTCGCGCGCCATCTGCACCTGCGCGTGAGAAAGGCGGTGCCGGGTGCGGGCTGCAATCCACGCCTGCAGGTCGGCCTGCTTTACGGTCACGTTCCGTTGATGAGGGCTGGGTGAGGCGAGCCGGTAACGACCCTTGCGAGCCCGCGTGAGCCAGGTAAAATTGGCCCACATGTATACAAAGTCAACAACCCAGGCGGCCGGGTATCCGCCGCCGCTTGACCGGCTGCTCGGGCTGGGCGCCCTGTTTACCCGCGGCCGGGAATGGCGCGACTACGGGCAGATGGGCATCGGCCCCGAACACGTGCCGGACCTGATCCGCATGGCGTGCGATTCCGACCTGAACGAGGCGTTCGAGGACGATCCGCGGGTCTATGCTCCGCTGCACGCGTGGCGCGCGCTGGGCCAGCTGGGGGCGCCGGAGGCAGCCGGGCCCCTGGCCCTGCTCCTGGTGCGGCTGCCGGAGGACGACAGCGCCAACGAGGAACTTCCCGAGGTGCTGGGGATGATCGGCGGCGACGCGGCGGTGGGGGCCGCGTTCGGGCTCTTGAGCAATCCCGTGCTCAAGGAGCGAACGCGCATCAGCGCCGCCGGCGCCCTGGAGGAAATCGGCAAACGGCATCCGGAGCTGCGCGACCGCTGCGTGGCACTGCTGATGGGCCAGCTGAAACGCTACGCGGGGCAGCCGGAGGGCCTGAACAGCTTTCTCGTCCACGATCTCGTCGAGCTGGGTGCCGTGGAAGCCGCCCCGCTGATCCAGGCAGCCTTCGAGGCGGATTGCGTCGACACTCTGATGCGGGGCGACTGGGAGGACGTTCAGGTAGACATGGGGCTGCTGCCGGAGCGGATTACCGAGCCGCCGCGCATGAACGTGCTCGAGCGGATGGGAATCACGCTGCCGCGCACGGAGCCCCCGATTCCTGCGCGGTCCGCACTCCGGGCCAGGCGAAAGGACGACAAGCGCCGCAAGGCCGAAAAGCAGGCCCGCAAGCGCAACCGGCGGAAGTAGCGCGGCCGCCGCGGGCACACGGACAGCTTGTCCTCAAGCTCATCGCCTGTTTCGAACGGAACGCTGATTAAGGCGTGCCAGAGCAAAGGGGCCGCGCGGCGCGTGCGGTCCGGCCCGCTGCATCGTCAGCGGACCGGCGGTATGGCAGGCCCGCATATCGCCTGTGGATCGAACGGTGTTCCCACGCTCGGTGTGCGGGGTATCAACAGGAGCATGGCCGACTTTCTATCACCTGCTCCCGCCTGGAACTCGGATGATCGCCAATCTTCCCGAACCCCTTGGTCTGCCAAAGGCGCGGCACGGGAGCCGGGCCCGTCTGCTGCCGCTGCGCCGCGCCGCCCGGCGGCTTCACGTGCTTACCACGTGGCATGGCCTCTCGCGCATCATCCGCGATCCGCTCTGGAAGGGTGCCACGGCATCGCTGCTTTCCGTGCCGTTGCTTTCAGGAGTTTACCAAGCTGTCACTGGAGGCGCGGTGGCAGTCGAGCCCAGCCGCTTTCCCCCGCAAGCGGCTGCACTCTTCATCGCCGGCCTCGCGGCGGCGGCGGCAACCGTCACCTACCGGATCTTTTGTCCCGCCGTCATCAAGGAGCAGCTGCGGCCGGCGGATTATGCGGGCTATCGGCCCCACGTGGTGCATGCGCTCCAGGCCGACGTGGTGCAGGCATTTGATGAGCTGATGCTGCAGGTCACGCTTGATCCGAAGCACGCAAAGCACGAGCGCATCAGGGGGCGCCCCATGGAGGCGGAACTCATCGAGGGGCTGTGCGCCCAAGGCTTCACCCCCGTCCGCTACGGTTACGGCTGCCGCGAGATGTACGCGGTGCAAGAGCTTGCGATGCGTGTCGGAAACGCTGGCGGGCTTCCCGCCATGGCAAGGTTCGGTCGGGAAGAGAGCTATCGCTCCGTAACCCCCAACCTGTGGCTGCTCCCTGCGTGGCCCGGGGGTACCGATCTGTACCACCTTGAGGTTTCGCTGCGCGGGCCCGGCAAGGATGGAGAGGAGATCGAAGGCGTATTTCTCCACTGGGTCGAGGGGCGCACTGATGTTCTGCGTGACGATCGCTTCACTTCTCTCCGGGACCGCAGGAAGGGAGCGATGATGGGAGTCGAGCAACTCGTCACGGCCAAAACAGTCGCAGCCGTACGCGAGGGCATCACGGACTGGCTGACGCTGACCGACCGAATGCGCGCTCCGTAATCGTCGGGTTCCTGACCCTCGCAGCTTGGCAGATCGGGGTCGTGATGGTTTCGCAGATCATGCTGGTGCGTGACATCGCCCGTTAAACCCGGCTGCCGCGGGCAGGTAGCTCCCGTGGCGGCCGGTGTGCGTGTCAGGCGGCGTGTTCGAGGCGGTGGATGATGTTCTTTACCCCGCGCGAGGCGCCGGCCTGCCTCAACGTTGATCGGCCAAGTCCCGCATGCAGGGGCGCAAGGCGGATGAGTCCGCGGCCCGCTGCGCCGCCTCGTTGGCGTTCGGAGTGGTGGGCGGGATGCGGTCGGTGACGCAGACTGCGCGCGCGGTGATCTTGGCCACGGTGAGGTAGGAGGTCGCCCGGTCGGGGATCTCCGGGTTCTCGAACGCATTCACGCGCACGATGAGCGCGACGGGCTTCCCATCCCGCATCCGCCACTCGGCGCGGGGGCCCAGGCTGGAGAAGTTGCTGGTGATCACGCCCGAGTACCGCAGCGGGTGCGCGCGCCCCTCCGGCGCGACGACGTCCACCGTCATCCGCGCGTCGTCATCGTGCACCAGGAGCGCGTGTCCCGCGGTCCCGGGGCAGCGGGACGAGGTGCCGCCCGTCTCCTCGTCCTGCTCCAGCAGGCGGCAATCCGCCTGGGCCAGCGACGTGTAGACGCTGCGGATGGCGGCCGGCGAGGCGCTCACGACCGTCGAATCGCCGGCGGCCGTGGAATCCGCGACGAACGCCGGGACGCCGGGCGGGGTGGGTCCCGTTGCGGCCGCCGCAGTGACGGTATCCGACTGAGATGTTGCGCCGGGCTGTATATCCGATGCGGCTTCATCCATCGTGCGGTCGGTGCCGCACGCGCCGCTTAGGCACAGCAGGGCGGCCAAGCATAGCGAGCGTGGGTGGGGCATCGAACTCTTGGGCGGGGGATAACGTACTTGCCACGTTGGGAGCGGGCGCTTTCCCTCCGCGTGCGGCAAGATCGAAGCCCGCTGGCCGCCTTGAAGAGAATCGGATACTACGCGGTGATCCATGAACCTGCCGTCGCATCCCCCACCCGCGGCGGCGTGACGCCCTCCAGCACGAACCGGCTCACGTCGCGCTTGAGGGCGGGGAGCAGGCCCTCCTGGTGCGCAGCTTGGCCGCGCGCGGCGATCTCGGCGGCGAGGGCGGGGAAGGTGCGCGCGGCGCGGTCCACGGCGCCGGGATCCAGCGCGCGACCCTCCGTCCGCAGCGCGTCGCGGTAGTCGTCCACGG
>DASQZE010000118.1:0-8484 GCA_035638875.1 Longimicrobium sp. | reverse complement strand
AGGCGCTCGTGGTGCCGACCGTCGTCCAGGTGGTGCCGTTGGTGCTGCGCTCCCAGAGGTACGTGAACGTTTCGCCGCTCTCCGTGTTGGTGTTGGATGCGTACCAGTGGTGCGTGCCTGCCTCGGTAATGGACACGGGGCCCACCCGCGTGGTGGCCAGGGGGGGCACCTCGGCGATACTCCACGAGGCGGTTACCTGGTGGGGACCGTAGATGGTGCAGCCGCTGCCATTGAAGTGGCAGTAGTCAAGGTAGGCCGATGCGCTGCTCGATCCCCACGAGTAGGTGGGACTGGTGCGGCTCGCCGACCAGCTGCCGAAGATCATCCGGTACAGCTTGCTGTTGCTGCCGAGCCTGACCGCGCCGTTGGAGAAGATCGCCGATACGCCCCCCCGCGGGCTCGCCGAGGCTGACTGTACGCGAGCAGAACGTCCCGGAGCAGTCACCCAGCGTAAATCCGAACGTCAATCCCCCGACGTTCACGATGTCCGATGTGATGATTGAGAGGACGGGTCCTGCCGGACTGGCGGTGGCAACCGTTTCCGGAGCGGTGGCCGCAGCGCCATCGCCGCACCCGGACACGGCCGCCATGCAAGCCAATCCAATCAACCCTTTGGTTACGCCAGGGCTCCAACGCGTGTTGGTCATGCTCATCTCTCCCGTTGGTTATTGTCAAAAAAAAGCTTAAAAGGAAAGTATTTTGGATTCAGGGTCCAGGTCAAGGGAAAGTTGATCGGCCGCAGTTCCGAGGGATGGAGGCGGTCGGGAGAAATGCAAAGAGGCCCGGCGCATGCGCCGGGCCTCTTTTACCCTCTCAACCTGGGGAGCACGACGTGCCGTCCCCCGTCAATCCGCTACCGGTCCCACCACACCGGGTTGTTGAGCCCCGCGCCGCCCTGGCGGCTGACGGCCTCCTGCAGCGCCGCACCGTTGAGCGACTGCTCGATGGTGGGGTAGGTCAGGCGCAGCGGGATGCGCCCCTCGTTCAAGGCATCCGGCCCGGCCCGCAGGTTGGGGTAGCCCGTGCGGCGCCACTCGGCGTAGGCCTCGGGACCGTTGCCGTACAGGGTGATCCACTTCTGCAGGCCGATGCTGGGGAGGCCTGCGTAGGCCACGCGCGGGTTCGCCAGGTAGGTGGTGACGTCACCCGGCGCCACGCCCAGCATCTGCATGTGCGCCGTGATGGCCGCCCGGTACAGGGCCGCCGCATCGCCCGTGATCCACCCGCGCTCCGCCGCCTCGGCCTGCAGGAACAGGACTTCGGCGTAGGTCATCAGGTACGACGGCGCGTTGGCCTTGCTGAAGAACGTGCCAATGCGCGAGATGCTGTCCAGCGACACGTCGGTCTGGCTGGCCGGGATTTCGCCGCGGTAGTTGCCGCCTGCGTTGCGGTTGGCGTAGATCCCCAGGCGCGGGTCCGTGAGCGCCTTGAGCGAGTCAACGATGGTGGCGTTTACCCCGTGCGTGGGCGCCGCCCGCTGTGACGCGAAGATGGGATGCACGTCCACGCCGTTGTCCACGTACGTGAGCACCGCGTTGTCGGCGTTGGCCGTGAACACACCGGCCGCCAGGGCCGCCTGGAACGCCGCGCGCCCCGCGTTGGCGTCCGCCTGCGACATGCGCATGGCCATGCGCAGCCGCAGCGAGTTGGCGAACTTGCGCCACTTGGCGGGGTCGCCGCCGTAGATCAGGTCTGCCGTGCCCATTCGGATGCCGGCCGGATTGAACATGGCCTGCGCCCCGGCCAACTCCGACAGCAGCCCCTGGTAGACGGTCTGCTGCGGATCGTACTTGGCCGTCGTGGGGCTTCCCGGCACGCGGCCCTGCAGGGCCTCGCTGTAGGGGATGTCGCCCCACAGGTCCGTGATCACGTGGTAGGTCCAGCTGCGCATGACGATGCCCATGGCCTCCACGTTGGGCCGGCCCAGGCTGTCGCCCGCCATCACCACCTCGTTGAAGTCCTGCAGGGGCCCGGCGTAGAAGCCGTTCCAATGCCCCGTGACGGTGGGGTCGCGCAGCTCGAAGCGGTCTTCCTCCGTGTACCGCATTTCGCCGTAGTGCTGCGCCCAAAGGGCCGTGAGGTCCATGTGCAGCCCCGAGCCCATGGCCCGGGTCACCGCCGCCTCGGTGGCGTTGGTGAACAGGTAGTCGGGGCTCACCAGCGTGGGCTGGTTGGGGTTCTGGTTCAGGTCGGTAAGGCCGTCGTCGCAGGCCGCCGCGGAAGCGGCCAGCGCGCCCGCCAGCGCCGCCCGGACGACCGGGATGCGGGTCTTCATGGCTCGTGTCGGGTTGAAAGGGCGGCTCATGGGGTCACCGACAGGCTGAATCCCCAGCTTCGCGCGGAGGGGAACTGGCTGTACTCGAACCCCTGCACGTTGCCGGCGTTGAACGCCGTTTCGGGATCCACGTTGGGAACATCCGTCCACAGCGCCAGGTTGCGGCCGATGACGGCCACCTCCAGCCCGCTTACGCCCATCCGGCCCGTGAGCCGGGCGGGGACGGCGTACTGCAGCCGCACCTCGCGCAGCTTGACGAAGCTGGCGTCGTAGACGAACTCCTCCGCGATGTTGGTCAGGCTGCGGTGGTACTGCTGGGCCGTGACGCGGCGGCGATGGGGAACCGTGTCGCCGGCGGCGGTGACGGTGACCCCTTCCATGACGATGCCGTTGCCCTGGAGCGTGTCGGGGCGCGTCTCGCGGCCGCGCAGCGTCCGGGCCAGCACGCCCGAGCGCGTGCCGTACGCGTTGGTGAGTGAGTACAGGTTGCCGCCCTGGCGCATGTCCACCAGCGCCGACAGCTGCACGCCGCGGAACGAGAGCGAGCTTCCCAGGCCGCCCGTCCAGTCCGGGTCGTACTTGCCCAGGCGCTGGATGGGGCCGTTGGTCACGGGCAGGCCGGCGCTCGTGAGCACCATGCGGCCCTGGCTGTCGTACGCGTACTTGCGCCCGTACATCACCCCGTACGGATCGCCCACGCGGGCCTCCACGGAGACGTTGTAGTACGTGCCCAGCACCAGCGTCTTCAGGTCGCCGTAGAGCGCGTCGACGTTGCTGCGGTTGCGCGTGTAGTTGGCCTGCACCGTCCACTCCAGCCCGTTTGCCAGGCGCAGGGGGGTGGCGTCGAGCGAGAGCTCCACGCCGCGGTTGCTCACCGTGCCCGCGTTCAGCATGCGGGCGGTGAACCCCGTGGCGGCCGTGGTCTGCACGGGGATGATCTGGTCACGCGTGCGCTCGCGGTAGTACGTGACCTCCAGCCCCAGCCGGTTGTCCAGCCCCCGCAGCTCCGTGCCGATCTCCATGGACCGCGTGCGCTCCGGGCGCAGCTGCAGGTTGCGCAGCAGGTTGCTCCCCGTGTAGCGCGGGATCCCCGCGAAGGGCGCATCGGCCGAGTAGGGATCCAGCAGCTGGTAGGGCTCCGTGTCGTTGCCCACCTCCGACCAGCTCGCGCGCACCTTGCCGTACGACAGGAAGGGCACGTCCACCAGCTGGGTAAAGATCAGGTTGGACGCCACGGAGGGGTAGAAGTAGCTGTTGCCGCCCTCCGGCAGCGTGGACGACCAGTCGTTGCGGGCCGTGGCCTCCACGAACCAGGTCTCGTTCCACGAGGCCGTGGCCATGCCGTACAGGCTGTTCACCCGCCGCTCCTCGCGCCAGTCCTCCAGCTGCGGGGTGACGGCCGCGTTGTTCGCGTCGAACACGCCGGGGACGGCCAGGCCGCGCGTGTACAGGCTGTTGGTGCGCGAAAGGTTGTCGCGCCGGTTGCCGCCGAAGTGGCCGCCCAGGTTCCACGCGCCGCGCGCGGGAAGGGTGGCCGTGAGCAGGAAGTCGGAGTTGGTCTCGCGCGAGAACACGTTGGCCTCGCCGAACGCGCCCGAGGGGTCCACGTCGGAGTCGCCGATGGTGCCCGCCTCGTACGTGCGCTTGCGGTTCTCCTCGAACCAGTCCGTGCCGGAGCGCACCGTGCCCGTGAGCCACGACGCCAGCTCGTAGCTCACCGCCGCGTTGCCGATCACGCGGTCGCGCGTGTCCCAGTTGCGGTTGACGGTGGCCGTCCAGTACGGGTTGTTGTTCCAGCGGCTGTTCCAGTTGTACTGCGAGCCGTCGGCGTTGCGCAGGCGCTCTTGCAGCAGGCCCGTGTCCACCTGGCGCCCGAACCACAGGAACTGCCACATCACGTTGTCGGTGCCGTACCCCTGCGCCGGCCGGTTTTCCGCGTCGGTGGCCACGTACTGCACCGAGGCGTTGGCGCGCAGGCGGTCGTTCAGGTCCGCGCCGCCGTTGAAGCCCACGGTGGTGCGGGTGAGCCCGAAGCCGGGGTAGGTGCCGTCCTGGTCCAGGCGCGCCACGGACAGGCGCATGTTGGCGGCGTCCTGCGCGTAGCTGAACGCGGCGCTCGTGTTGGCCGTGCGCCCCGTCTCGAAGAAGTTGCGCACGTTGTTGGGGTTGGACACCCACGGGGCCGGCTGGCCGTTGCTGAAGAACTGCACCACGGAGGTGTCGTTGTCCAGCCGGGGGCCCCAGCTCTCGTCCACGTCGTCGTTGATGCCGCCGCCCCGCCCGTTCACGTACCCGTAGCGGCCGCCGAAGCCCTGCCCGTAGCTGTTCTGGTAGTCGGGCAGGCGGAGCGGGCGCTCGAAGGTGACGGAGCTGGAGGCCGTTACGGTGCCGCCTCCGCCCCCGCGGCCGCTCTTGGTGGTGATGATGACGGCGCCGTTGGCCGCCCGCGACCCGTACAGGGCGGCCGCGTTGGGGCCCTTGAGCACCGTGATGGACTCGATGTCGGCGGGGTTCAGGTCCTGCACCACGTTGCCGTAGTCGATGGCGTTGTAGCCCACCGTGCCGCCGCCGCCCTGCGAGTTGGTCACCGGCACGCCGTCCACGATGAACAGCGGCTGGTTGTCGTTGGTGATGGAGTTGGCGCCGCGGATGACGATGCGCGCCGAACCGCCCGGCGTGTTGGAGTTGGTGATCGTCACGCCCGACACCTTGCCCGAGAGCGCCGACACCAGGTTGGTCTCTCCCGCGCGCTCCAGATCCTCGCCGCTCACCTCCTGCACGGCCGTGCTGATCTCGCGCTCCTCGCGCGTAATGCCCAGCGCCGTCACCACCACCTCATCCATCAGCACGCCGGCCGCGCTCAGTGTAAAGCTGGCCGTGGCCGTGCCGCCGTCCGTCACCGCGACGGTGCGCTGCGCCGTGGCGTAGCCCAGCATGGCCGCGCGCACGGTGCGGCGGCCGGCGGGTACGCCGCGCAGCACGAAGCGTCCGTCCGCGCCCGTGGCGGCGCCGATGGACGTGCCGTCTACCGTGACCCGCGCACCCTGCACGGGGCCGCTCTCGGCATCGGTGACGGTTCCCTGGATTGTCCCGGTCCCCTGCGCCGCCGCGGGCCGCGCGGCCCCGGTGAGCAGTGCCAGGAACGCGAGCAGCCAACCGAGTTTACGCATCGCGGGCTCCTTTGGTGGTGGTGGGTGGTGGTGAAACGGACAACGTGCAACGGCATGCGGGCGCCGCGGCCCGGGAACGGAAGGGCGTCAAAGGCTTGTGCAATGTTCCTCGGAAGCGGGGGCGTGCGCGTACGGCGCCGCGGGAAAAGGCCTGTGGGCGGATGGGATGATTCGGCAAACGGGGACGTCCGCCCCCGGGATCGAGCGAGGTGGAATGTCCGCATGTTACACCGTTCACCCCCGCGCTGCAAGGCCGCTGGCGGGGGAGGGCGCCCGGACGTGGAAACACTTGATCGGCGGACAATATACCGAATTATTCGTTTGTTCCCGGCTCGTGGGCGCCACTCCGGCCCTGCTCCGGACGTCTCCGGACAAAACGCGGAGAGGCGCGGAGGGATTCTCCGCGCCTCTCATCCGTCTTCTCCACGAGATTTTTGATCGACGCGGCCTCCGGCATCACGGGGCCGCATCTCCCAGGATCCATCCCGTGCGTGCCCGCTCCGCGCCGGGCGGAACCGGTCCCTCAGGCGGCGGCGGGCGAGGAGGCGGGGCGGGGGCGCACGGCGGCCTCGCGGGCAGGCACGGGCGCGGGGCGGCCGAAGAGGAATCCCTGCAGCAGGTTCACCCCCAGCTCCGTCATCAGGGCCCACTCTTCCTCGCGCTCCACCCCTTCGGCCAGCACCAGCTGCCCGTTGTCGTGCCCCAGCTTTGCCAGCGAGGCGCACACGTCGCGGTGAAAGGGGCTTTCCGGCGCGCGCGACACCAGCTCGCGGTCGATCTTGATCAGGTCCGGGTTCAGGTCCGCCAGCAGGGACAATCCCGAGTATCCGCTCCCCACGTCGTCCAGGGCCACCTTGAAGCCGGTGGCGCGGTAGTACGCCAGCAGGTTGCGCAGGTGGGCGCGCGACGTGGTCTGCTCGCTCTCCACCACCTCGAAGATGATGTGGTCCGGCTCCAGCCCGCTTTCCGCCGCCGCCCGCACCGTGGTCCGCAGGCAGAACTCCGGGCGGTAGATGGCCGTGGGCAGGAAGTTGACGAGCAGGTGCACGGGCGGCCCCAGCCCCGCGGCGCCCGCGTTGCGCAGGTGCATCTCGCGGACGTGGCGGTCCAGCATGAAGGTGAGCTGCTCCTGCCGCGCCCACTCCAGCAGCGTGGCGGGACTCACCAGGGCGCCGTCCTCCGCCACGCCGCGCATCAGGCACTCGTAGCCCCACAGGGCCAGCGTGCCGGACCAGAAGATGGGCTGGTAGTGGGTCAGCACGCGCGCCTCGCGCAGCATGGAGGCCAGGGGCGAGCTGTCCGTGGTCACCATGTCGGCCAGGCGGCCGGCGTGCAGCAGCGTGACCACCTGCGCCCCCAGCGGCTCGCCGCGCCGCACCCACGCGGCGCGCAGGTCGCCGAACCGGGCGGCATCCAGCTCCGTGCGCAGGAACGCGGCGACCTCGGCCACGCCGGACCAGCGCGAGGGGCCGCCCACCTCCACGCGGACGGCGGCCAGCTCCGGGTGCAGCGTCCAGTCTTCACCGGGGGTCAGGCCGGCCAGCTCCGGGTACCGGTCCAGCCCCGGCGCCAGCACGGCCAGGGTGCGGGCATCCGTCCGGCATTCGCAATCGTGCATGCGGCTATGATCTGTGTCGCGCGGATGTTGATGGGGAGCATCCCGGGGGAAACGAATGCGCCCGGAACACCGCGAAGGGCGTGCCGGGCGTGCTACAACGGGACGATGCAGATGGCGCGGATCCGTTACGCGGAGTGTCCGCGGCGAATCCACACGCGCACCTGCTCCAGGAAGGCGCGCACGTCGATGGGCTTGGGCACCAGGTCGTCGCATCCCGCGTCCAGAACCCGCTGGCGGGCGCCTTCCATGGCGGTGATGGCCAGGATGGGGACGCCGCGCAGCCCCTCGGCCGCGCGGATCTCGCGCGTGGCCTGGAAGCCGTCCACGTACGGCATCATCATGTCCATCAGGATCACGTCCGGCCGGTCGGCCAGGGCACGCTCCACGGCCTCGCGACCGTTTCCCGCCTCCACCACGCGGAACCCGAAGGCGTCTAGCAGGGTGCGCAGGGCATCGCGGCTGTCCTCGTGGTCTTCGGCGATCAGCACCAGGGGGAGGCGCTCCTGGGGGCCGGGCTCTGGCGGCTGCACGGTGCTCATGTGCGGAACCGGCACCCGCGTGGTGCGCGGAAGCCGTTCGTCGGAGGCGGAATGCGAAAGCGCCTCGGCATGCGAGAGCGAGAGTGCGGACATTCCCGGCTGTTCGGGTGCGGAGCGGACCGCGGGCGGGGTCGTATCGGTATACGCAATTCCCTCTGTATGGCAGGGCAATTCCCATGCCCGCCAGAATGCAGTGTCCATGCGCCCTCCCGTACACTTTACGCACTCGCGCCGCCGGGCGAATCGCGGTGGATTGGCGGGGGCCGCGGCGCGCGCGTATCATCTCCCCGGCCGTACCACGCCCCTACTCGCGAGACGAACGGATGCCCCACCGGATGCAGCTCACCCGCCGCGTGCGCTTCAGCGCCGCGCACCGCTACCACCGGCCGGACTGGAGCGACGCGCGCAACCAGGCCGTGTTCGGCCCCTGCGCCAACCCGCACGGGCACGGGCACGACTACGTGCTGGAGGTGAGGGTGGAGGGGGAGGTGGACGGGGAAACGGGGTTCTCGGTGGGTCTCCCCGCGCTGGATGCCGTGCTCCGCGCGCAGGTGACGGAGCCGCTGGACCACCAGCACCTGAACTACGTGGTCCCGGAGTTCGCGCCGGGGAGATGGATCCCCACGAGCGAGAACATCCTGCTCCTGCTGTGGGGCCGGCTGCACGGCGCCCTCCCCGCCGGCGCGCGCCTGGTGCGCCTGCGCCTGCACGAGAACCCGGACTTGTACGTGGACTACGCGGGGGAGTAGAAGCGAACCGGGCGTCGGGATCAAGCTGACGCAGCGCAGTTCCCCCGGGCGCGGAGGGCCCCCTCCCCCCGGCCCCATAAGCGCTAGCTTAAGCGTAAGTGACTGGTGGTATTCGACATCGCTGCGACTGCCG
>DASQZE010000117.1:0-1977 GCA_035638875.1 Longimicrobium sp. | reverse complement strand
CTTTTCTCCTTGGTGTGCGTCACGAAGTGCATGTGGGTGGTGTTGAGCCACACGAAGAACGGCTGGCCGTCGCCGTTCGCCCGCTTCATGAAGTCCTTTGCCGCCGCGGCAAACTCCTCGTCGGCGGTTTCCATCCGCTTCTTCGTGAGAGGGCCGGTGTCGTCGATCTTCTGCTTGCCGATCCGTCCCCAGCGATGCTGCTCCGTGGGATCGTCCGTCTCCGTCGCCCACGAGTGGATAACGCCCCGCGGCCCCTGCTCCGTGCGGTAGTTGGGAAAATCCGCTTCGGGATAGTAGTCGTACATCTCCGGCTCTTCTTCGGCGTTCAGGTGGTACAGGTTGCCGAAGAACTCGTCGAAGCCGTGGTTGGTGGGCAGCATGTGGTTCAGGTCGCCCAGGTGGTTCTTGCCGAACTGCCCGGTGGCGTAGCCCTGGTTCTTGAGGCACGCGGCGATGGTCACCAACTGCTCCGACATGCCGACGGGCGCCCCCGGGGTTCCCACCTTGGAGAGGCCCGTCCGGTAGACGCTCTGGCCGGTGATGAACGACGACCGGCCCGCCGTGCAGCTCTGCTCGCCGTACGAGTCGGTGAACAGCATCCCCTCCTTGGCCAGCCGGTCGATGTTGGGCGTGCGGTAGCCCATCAGCCCCTGGGTGTAGCACGACAGGTTGGAGATCCCGATGTCGTCGCCCCAGATGACGAGGATGTTGGGCTTTCTGCCGGTGCTCTCGGTTTCGGTGCTCATTCGTTTGCCTCCCCCAAGTGGTCGCGGCATCGCGCGCCGCGCAGGTTTCCGTCGCCGTTCGCGGAGAGGGCGAACGCCTCCCCACGGTCTGCCGCCGTCTTGCGGAATGTCCCGATCCTACCGCGGAACCCGCCCCGCAGCGGGAGGCGCGGTAACGACCACGGTGACGGTGGCGGCTTTTCCGTCACTGCGTGCTACGATGCGGGCCGTGCCGGCGGCCACGCCCGAGACCAGGGCGGCGCGGGCGGTGGTGGACACCAGGGTGGCCACGGCCGGGTCCAGGCTGGTGCCGTCCACGGTGGCGACCAACTCCTGCACCCCTGCCCGCGTGCCCAGCGTCCAGGTGCCGCGGATGAACCCGTCTACGTCCGTGGCCTCGCTGACGGCCGCGACCGTCCCGCTCCCCGCCGGCCCGGACCAGAGCACGCCCGCGCCCCCCACGGGCAGGCCCAGTTCGCCGTCACCCGCGCCACCACGGGCACGGTGTGGCCCGCGCGCAGCACGCGGTCGGCGCTCCCTTGCCCGACCTCCACCAGCGTGCGCAGGGCAACGGCCCGCTCGGCGGGGGTCATGGTTCCCGTCGCGTCGTCGCAGGCCGCGAGCGCCAGGAGGGTGGCGGCCACGATCCCGCCGCGATGCACCGTGTGAGGCTTCATCTCTGACCTTCTTTCCATGCTGGGCATGCCCGCCCGCCCCCGTGGGTGCGGGAGCCGCGAAGGTCGTCCCCGCGGCTGGCGAACAATGCGCGTGCGGGGATCGCGCGGTCTTGGACGATGTTGGTGGTGCGGGGGCCGAGGCGATGGGGGCGCGGAGGAGGATGTCTCCGGGACGTGCGGAGCCTGCCCGCGCCACGTGCGGCGGCGCAGGGGTCCACGGCCTACACGGGACGGGTAACCGGAGGAACGACGCACGAGGGCCCCGCGGCACGGCACGCGGGCCGCTGAGGCGCCCACCCGCCCCCGCGTACCCGCGGCGTCCGCGGGGCCATCCAGCCCCGGTCCCGTACCGTCCCGGGCGCACCGGCTACGGCGCGGCCCACTCCTGTTCCAGGGAACCATCCCCGTTGGCCCCCGGGGAGGGCGGAAAGATCTGCTTCCAGTCGTCGCGCATGCTCACCACCACGAATCCGAACCGCCGCGCCGCCTGCAGCGAGGCGCCGTCCTTTTCGGCGTAGGCGAACTCGCGCGCGGCGTCGTCATGGTTCACGAGCAGCTGGAGCGAAGGTCCGTCC
>DASQZE010000116.1:0-6873 GCA_035638875.1 Longimicrobium sp. | reverse complement strand
CATTCGCTCCGGCCGGAAGCCCGCCCCCCGTACGCCGGGTCGATCGGGACGGGTGGAAGCTACACCGTCCCCGCCGGGACGGAAGCACCCGCGCGTCCTGATGTGATACCGGATCCTGGAATCCGTTGTGCGCCCAAGGTTCTACAGGAGTCTCACGCCATCCTTGAAGCTGGAATGCATGACCGATCCGAGCATCTGGTCTGACACGGAGGACACGGCGGATCCCCATCGATCGATGCGACGTGGAACATCCACCCTCCGTCGTCCGTACGTCCCACCGACCCCGGCCGCGGGCCCCTCCGTCATTCATGCTCCCTGTCGTTCTCATGCCGCGCACCCTCCGGATCGCCGCCATGTCCATCCTTCCCCTGCTGCTGTCCTCCGCCTGCGCGGCCCAGCGTCCCGCATCGCCGGAGATCGAGGCGCGCATCCGCCGGGTGGAGAGCGGACTGCTGACGTTCCACGCGGTCCGCGGCGAGACGGGCGGTCAATCCATCGCGGAGCGGATGCGCTACCATCGCGTGCCGGGCGTGAGCGTCGCGGTCATCAACGATGGGCGCATCGAGTGGGCGCGCGGCTGGGGCGAGGCGCACGCGGGGAGCGGAATCCGAGTGGATACGGCCACGCTCTTCCAGGCCGCGTCCATCAGCAAGCCGGTGGCGGCCGTCGCGGCGCTGCGGCTGGTGCAGGAAGGCCGATTGGCGCTGGACGAGGACGTGAACGCGCGACTGCGCTCGTGGCAGGTGCCGGCGAGCTCGTTGACGGCCGCGGAGAAAGTGACGCTGCGGCGGCTGCTGAGCCATTCCGCGGGGACGACGGTGCACGGCTTTCCTGGCTACGCGGCGGGCGTCCCCGTGCCGAGCACCGTGCAGGTGCTGGAGGGCGAGCCGCCCGCCAACACGCGGCCGGTGCGGGTGGATACGCTCCCCGGCAGCCTGTGGCGCTACTCCGGCGGCGGCTACACCATCGCGCAACTGCTGATGGCGGACGTCACCGGCCGACCCTTCGCCGAGCTGATGCGCGAGCAGGTGCTGGAGCCGGCGGGGATGCGCCACAGCACCTACGCGCAGCCGCTCCCCGCGGACCGCGCCGGGCAGGCGGCCACGGCGCACCGGGCGGACGAAACGCCCGTCGCCGGCAACTACCACACGTACCCCGAGCAGGCGGCGGCCGGCCTGTGGACCACGCCGTCGGACCTGGCGCGGCTGGCCATCGAGGTGCAGCGCGCGTACAACGGCGAAACGGGCCTCATCCTCACCCCCGAAACCGCGCGGCTGATGCTGACGACGCAGTCCGGGTCGTACGGGCTGGGCTTCGGGGTGAGCGGCGAGGGCGATTCGCTGCGGTTCGAGCACGGCGGCAGCAACCAGGGGTTCCGCGCGTTCTTCCTGGCCTTTGCGGAGACGGGCAAGGGCGTCGTGGTGATGACCAACGGCGAGAACGGCGCGGAGCTGGGGATGGAGATCCTGCGCGCCGTCGCCCGTGAGTACGGGCTGCCGGGGTACCCGGTGCGGGAGCGCGACGCCATCCGCATGGAGCCCGCCGCGCTGGGCGCGTACGCCGGCGGCTACACGACGGTGCCGGACGGCGACGGCCCCGCGGTGCAGGTGGACGTGGAGGCGGACGGCGACGGGCTGCGCATCACCGTCGCCAGCGCGGGATGGAACCGGCGTCCGCTGCGGGCCAGCGCGCCGGACACTTTCTTCTTTCTGGACATCCCCGGCGAGATCGTCTTTTCGCGCGATGCGTCTGGCGGCGTCACCGGCGCCACGCTGACCCGGCAGGGCCAGCGCATCCCCCTCGTCCGCCGATAATTCGGCGCAGGCGGACGACGGACGGGGCGAAGTTCTCCTCCTCTCCCGTACGGGGCAGGCACCTGAGGGTGCAGACAGGTCGTGTACGGGAGAGGGGGGCCGGGGGGTGAGGGCCCCGCGCGATCCCGCGGACCGGGCGCCGTTCTCCCCCTCTCCGCGCGGCAGTTTGCGCGGGGAGGGGCCGGGGGAGGGGCGCCGTTGCGTGAGGGATGCGCGCCCGCAGGGCCGAGACCCCGGAGCAGGACGGCACAGCGGTATCGTGCCGGCATGCGCAGGGGGCTCGGCGCCGTTGGCAACGGTTGTATCGTTGCCTACGGCGCGCGCAGCCCGGCCCGGAGCGCAGCGGAGGGACACGCCCGCATCCGCCGTCAAAAGCCGTTGCAGTTCCGCCGCTTGCGTCCCATCTGCACAAACCGTCCCGTTCGTCAGACCGTCAGGCATCCCGCCGAAACCCGCCCTGTCGCCCGGCACTCACCGTGCGTACTTTGCCCGCCCATGAAGTACGCGAGCTCCGAAGACCGGCTGAACCCGCTGCCGCCCGACCACGCGGACGAGACGACCCTGGGCGGCTACATGGCTGTCCACGGGCGCGCCGCCGCGTTCGAGGCGGGGGACGGCGAGCCGTACACCGCCGGAGTCGAGACCGACGCCACGGGCGACCCGGAGCGGCCCGTGGCCGGCTACCTGGTGTTCATCCGCTGGGCGCAGACCGGCACCGCCATCATGGGGCACCTGGAGACGGACGACCTGGTGCACGCCGCCACGGAGGACGAGGCGCGGGCGTGGCTGGAGGCGCTGTCCCTCCGCGAGGTCCGCGACCTGCTGGACGAGGCCATCGAACACAAGCGCGCCCAGGCGGACGAGGGCTGAGCGGCCCCCGTCCCTTTGCCGGCAGCGCCGACCCGAACCACCGCGACCGCACCGTATGCTCAAGACGAGCCTGCTCCGCCTGAGCGAGAGCTCCACGGCCAAGAACATCATCACCCGCGCGCCGCTGTCGCGCTCGTTCGCCCAGCGCTTCGTGGCCGGCGACACCCTGGACGACGCCCTTTCGGCGGCCCGCGCCCTGAACGACGCCGGGCTCACCGTCTCGCTGGACTTCCTGGGCGAGTCCGTAAAGTCGCGCGAAGAGGCCGAGGCCGCGGCGAAGATGGCCGTGCGGATCCTGGAATCCATCGTGCGCGAGGGGCTGCAGGCCAACCTCTCCATCAAGCCCACGCAGCTGGGGCTGGACATCGACGAGGCGTTCTGCCGCGCCAACGTGGAGACGGTGCTGGGGCGCGCCCGCGAGTTGGGCGACGGCGCGGGCGAGATCTTCGTCCGGCTGGACATGGAAAGCAGCGGCTACACCGAGCGCACCATCGCGCTGGTGGAGGCGCTGTGGGCGGACGGGTACACCAACGTGGGCACGGTGCTGCAGTCCATGCTGCGCCGCACGGACGGCGACGTGGAGCGGCTGATCGCCCTGGGCTCGCGCGTGCGGCTGGTGAAGGGCGCGTACCAGGAGCCGGAGTCGGAGGCGTACCCCGACAAGGCCGACGTGGACCGGATGTACGTGGAGGAGATGAAGCGGCTGCTGGAGGCCGGCCACTATCCCGCCATCGCCACGCACGACGAAGCCATCATCGACGCGGCCCGGCGCTTTATCTGGGAGCGCGGGATCGCCAAGGACTCGTTCGAGTTCCAGATGCTGTACGGCGTGCGCCGCGACCTGCAGACGCGGCTGCGCGAGGAGGGGTACAAGGTCCGCGTGTACGTGCCCTTCGGCGACTCGTGGTATCCCTACCTCATGCGCCGCCTGGCGGAGCGCCCGGCCAACGTGCTGTTCATGGCCGGCAGCATCGTCAAGGAAGCGCGCGGCGACGTGAAGCTGGGCAAGCCCGCCATGGCGGTGGGCGCGGGGTTCGTGGCCGGCATCGCCGCCATGCTCTTCTTCCGCCGCCGCCGCTAGGCCGGGCGAATGGCCACGATCCAGTACCGGCTGCACCTTCCCGATCCCAGCACCCACCTGGTCGCCGTGGAAATGGCCGTGGACGGCGTCCACGGCCCCTGCGACCTGGTGATGCCGTCGTGGACCCCGGGCTCGTACCTGCTGCGCGAATTTCCCCGCAACGTCATGCAGTTCGAGGCGGCGGACGGCGCGTGGAAGGCGCTCCCCTTCGCCAAGACGGACAAGGGCACCTGGCGCGTGGAGGCCCCCGCGGACGGGACGCTGCGCGCGCGGTGGATCGTGAACGCGGACGAGCTCACCGTGCGCACCTCGCACGTGGACGCCACGCACGCGTCCATCATCGGCGCGGGCGTGTTCATGTACGTGGACGGGCGCCAGGGCGAGCCGGTGGAGGTGGAGGTGCTCGCCCCCGCGGGATGGCGGACGACGACGGCGCTCGAAGCGCTGGGCGAGACCCGGTTCCGGGCGGCGCACTTCGACGAGCTGGTGGATTCGCCCCTGGAGATCGGCACGCACCAGCTGGTACGCTGGCAGGTGGACGGCGTGGAGCACCAGTACGCCGTCTGGGGCCGCGGCAACGCCGACGCGAACCGCCTGGCGGGGGACACCACCCGCATCGTCCTGGCGGAGCGGGAGCTCTTCGGCACCCTGCCCTACCCCGCGTTCATCTTCTTCCTGCACCTCACCAGCGGCGGAGGCGGGGGGCTGGAGCACCGCAACTCCACGTCGCTGCTGGCGGACCGCTGGAGCTTTCGGGGCCCGTCGTACGAGAACTTCCTGGGGCTGGCCGCGCACGAGCTCTTTCACGCGTGGAACGGCAAGCGCATCCGCCCCGCGGCCCTGGGCCCGTTCGACTACACGCGCGAGAACTACACCCGCGACCTGTGGGTGGTGGAGGGGATCACCACCTACTACACGGACCTGCTCCTGCGCCGCGCGGGGATCATCAACCAGCAGCGGTACCTGGAAAAGCTGGCGGAGATGATCTCCCGCTACCTCACCCTCCCCGGCCGCGCCGTGCAGCCGCTGGCGGACGCGTCGTTCGACACCTGGATCAAGTTCTACCGGCCGGACACCAACACGCCCAACGCCACCATCTCCTACTACCAGAAGGGCGCGCTGGTGGCCCTGCTGCTGGACCTGCGCATTCGCCAGGCGACGGAGAACGCGCGGTCGATGGATGACCTGATGCGCCTGCTGTGGGAGCGCTACGGCGTGCCGGACACGGGCTTTCCCGAAGGGGCCGTGGAGGACGCGGCGGCGGAGGTGGCGGGGACGGAGCTGCGCGGCTTCTTCGACCACGCGCTGCGCTCCACGGCGGAGCTGGATTTTGCCGGCGGATTGGCCGTCGCCGGTCTGCAGATGGTCCCCGTGCACGAGGCCGCCCAGCGCCCGGCCCCCGGCGCGGGGCAGATGCCGGGCGGAGGGTCGATGCCGGATACGGGGCAGATGCCCGGCGCGGGATCGGCTCCCGGCGCGGGCTCGATGCGCGTGCCGAACGAGTCGCGGACGGGGCTCACCCTGCGCGGGGAGGGCGGACGGATCGTGGTGGTGAACGTGCTGGCCGGGTCCGCCGCGTGGCGCGCGGGGGTGAACGCGGGCGACGAGCTGGTGGCCCTGGATGGATTCCGCATCCCCGCGCCGGACTGGCTGAACACGCGGCTGATGGAGCACGCGCCCGGCGCGCAGGCCGCGCTGACGGTCTTTCGCCGCGACGAGCTGCTCACGCTGGCGCTGCCGGTAGAGGTGGGACCGCCGCCGCGGTGGATCATCCGCCCCGCGCCGGATGCCACACCCGCACAGCAGGTCCTGCTGGCCGATTGGCTGCGGACGGTGGTGCCCGACGGCGCCGCGCAGGCCCCCGCCGCGCCGGCGGCCGGATGGATGCCGCCCGCCGTCGTGGCGGAGCCGGGCGGCTGATCGCGGGCGGCTCGGCGGGGCTGGAGGAGGGGATCGGCGTGCTGGAGAGGGCGATCGACAGATTAGTGGCCGGGTGGGGTTGACGGGGGCGCCGGAAACGGATAGGTTTGGGACTCTTCACACGGGCTACGGCGCGGGTGGAGGCCGGGGTTCGGGACGTGGCGCAGCCCGGTAGCGCACCTGAATGGGGTTCAGGGGGTCGCCGGTTCAAATCCGGCCGTCCCGACTAGGATAAGCGAAGGCCCTGCAACGGTTTAGTTGCAGGGCCTTTTCGCGTCTTACACCAAGTTGGAGGCCAACGGTGTAACTAACGGTGTAACTAAACCGCCTTTCAGGGGCTGAGCGGAGGATCCCCTGAAGCCGAATCAGGGGCACTCCGGTCCTGTTCGGAGCCGCCGCGCTAGTCCGGGGCGTCGGCCACTGCTCCATGCCCAAATGCAGCGGCACGCACTCGAGCGCGCGTCTCGGCCGACTTTGCGCGGACCCGCGCCCGATTCCGCTGCTGGTAGTTGTTCCGGCGAGTTTCCGACCTCCTGTGGCCCGTCAGGTCGTTCAGCACCCGCTCGTCCGACTCGTAGTCCTCGGTTACGTCGGTGGCCTTCCGCCGGATTCCGTACCAACCCCGCCCGTCAACCGATTTCACTCCCGCGACTCTCTCCAGGTCGTGGAACATATCGGTCATCGTGCGCTTGTTGATCGGCTTCTCAGGACCGTCCGTTCGGGCACGGCGAACTGATTGCACGAGGGCCGCTGCGCCACGGCGCGGTCGCCTGCTGGGCGGCACGTCATACCGCAGCCGGCCGGAGGGGAAGACGTGATAGTCGGCTCGAACGCCGGCCTGGAACTCCCCTTCAAGGTCGAACAGATACCCTTCGAGGGCCCGGTCGATAGCCGCCCTCTCGCCAGGTGTTAGATCCCGGGTGACTCCGAGCTTCTTCCCTGATCCGTGGATGACGACTCGGCCAAGCCCGAACGCGCCCACCGCCGACAGGTCCATGTCGGTCCGGCGAAGCCGGCGGACCTGACCCAGGCGGGCCTCCGCACCAAGCTCGACGGCGAGCGCGATCCGGGGGTCGACATCCTCGCTGGTGAGCGCAGCGAAAATCTTGGCGATCTCGTCTTCGGTGTGCCGCAGATCCTCGGCGACAATCCGAGTATTCGTAAGCTGCTCCCACTCGCGACGCATCT
>DASQZE010000115.1:0-1998 GCA_035638875.1 Longimicrobium sp. | reverse complement strand
CGTCCACGTGGCGCGGATCGTCGGCAAGCGCGGCGAACACTCGCGCCTCGTCCGGCGCCAGGTCCGCCGGCGCCACGCGCTCCGGTGGCCGCAGGCCGGCCACGGAGGGCGCAGCGGAGGCCCGGCCGGGCGGAAGGCCGACACCCTGCAGCTCCTCCAGCACGTCACGGGCAGAGGTGACCAGGCGGGCGCCGTCCTTGAGCAGCTGGTTGGTCCCCATGCTCGCAGGCGAGCCGATGGGGCCGGGAACGGCGAACACCTCCTTCCCCAGCTCCAGCGCGTAGTCCACCGTGTGCTTGGCCCCGCTCTTCTCCCCCATCTCCACCACGAGCACGCCCGCGCTGAGCGCCGCGATCAGCCGGTTGCGGCGGGGAAAGTTGCCCGCCATGGGCTCCTCGCCCGGGGGCAGCTCCGAGATCAGCAGCCCGCGCTCGCGTACCCGGTGGAACAGGTGGCGGTTGTCCAGCGGATAGATCTTGTCGATGCCGTGCCCCAGCACGCCCACCGTCGCGCCGCCCGCATCCAGCGCCGCCGCCTGGGCCACGGCGTCAATGCCTTTCGCCATCCCGCTCACGATGGTGTAGCCGGCCCGCGCCAGCTCGCGCGACAGTCCCGCCGCGGCCCGGCACCCGTAGTCCGTCGGCGCGCGCGTGCCCACGATGCCCACGCTGGGATCGTTCAGCAGGTGCACGTCGCCCAGGGCGTACAGGACGACGGGCGGGTCCGGCAGGGTGCGAAAGGACGGCGGATACACCTCGTCGTCCGGGGTGATGACGACGGCGCCCACCTCGCGCAGCAGGGCCGTGGCCGCGCGCGCCCGTGCCAGCCCGTCCGCGGTCGCGGCGGAGGTCACCCGCCGCACGAACTCCGGCCCGAAGCCCGGCATCTCCGCCACCTGCCGCGCGGAGGCCCCCAGCACGCGCTCCACGCTGCCGAAGTGCGCGAGCAGCGCCGACAGTCGCGCCGGCCCCACACCCGGGACGATGGCAAGGCGGAGGAGGGTTTCCAGCTGCTGGGGATCGCGGGGCATGGGCGCGCGGCAAGGGTGGGCGCCGCGCAGAGAGGCCGGCGCGAATCCGGAAGGTGGACATCGCGCACGAAACCTAACGACCTGAAAAGGACCGTGGAAGGGCCGTTACAAACTTGGTCCGGCAGGTGGCGGACCTGGCCCGCTCCCTTGGGGAACGAGGCGGATCAGACCCAGCAGTCCCAACAAAAACGCCGCCCGTGGGGGGCGGCGCTCTCGTCAGGTCGACCGGTCCGTGCGGACTACGGCCGCCAGGGCTCCGGCTCCTCGTCCGTGCCGGACTCCTCGGCGTGGGCGAGGGCGGCGTGCTGCCACAGCGCCTCGTTGAGCGCATCCAGTCCACGCTGGGCCACGGAGGAGATGAGGAACTGCCCCCATGCGCCGGGCGCATCCACCTTTGGCGCTTCCCAGTCCGGCGGCAGCAGGTCTCCCTTGGTGAAGACCACGCAGTGCGGCTTGCCGGCCAGCTCGCCGGAGTAGCGGCGCAGCTCCTCCATCAGCTTGTCGTACTCCGCCTGGGGCTCCAGCGCGTCCGAGGGAATCATGATCGCCAGGGTGCGCGTGCGCTCGATGTGGCGCAGGAACTGGTGGCCGAGCCCATGGCCTTCGTGCGCGCCTTCGATCAACCCCGGAACGTCGGCGACCACGAAACTGCGATCGCCGCTCAGCGCCACCACCCCGAGATTCGGCGTCAACGTGGTGAACGGGTAGTTGGCAATCTTCGGCTTCGCCGCCGAGATCACCGAAATCAGCGTCGACTTGCCGGCGTTCGGATAGCCGACCAGGCCCACATCCGCGAGCAGTTTCAGCGTGAGATGCAGATCGAATTCTTCGCCCTCTTCGCCCGGCTGCACCTTGCGCGGCGCCCGGTTGGTCGAGGTCGCGAAATGCGCGTTGCCCAGTCCGCCGCGTCCGCCCTTGGCGAGCAGCACGCGCTGGCCCACCCGGGTCAAGTCCGCAATCGGCTCGAG
>DASQZE010000114.1:0-4286 GCA_035638875.1 Longimicrobium sp. | reverse complement strand
CAATCCCAATCCCAATCCCAATCCCAATCCCGATCGGGGCCCCAACGACGAGAGGCGCCCCCCGCGGGAGCGCCTCTCGTACATCCACCGACTTCATCCAACCTGCCGTGCGATGCGCCGTTGCGGACCGGCCTACGCTTCAGGTCTCGTCGATGTCCACCGGGCCGTTGGTGGTCACCACGCGGATGGTGGGCCCGCCGCCGTTGATGTCGGTGTTGATGCGTCCGCCCCCCGTCCACCGGTTGCGGCTGTTGCGCGGGGGGAGCATGCGCTCCGGAGCGCTGAGGGGACCGTGCACGTTGCCGCTCTCCAGGTGCGCCGCGTAGCCGCGCGGCAGCACCAGGTCCACGGGGCCGTTCACCGTCTCCGCGTCCAGCCCCTCGCCGTTCCACCGCCGGCCGGCCAGCCGCACCGTCAGGGGCCCGTTCTGCGCCCGCGCCCGCACGTTGCCGGACAGCTCGCGCAGGTCGATGGGCCCGTTGTGCGCGCGCAGGTTCATGGTGCCCGCCACCCGCTCCACGGTGATGGGCCCGTTGTGCGTCTGCACGTCCAGGTTGGTGCGGGCGGGGACGAGGATCTCGTATCCCACGGCCCACCCCTGGCCGCGCCCCGTCGTGGACGGGCCCGTCGCGCGGATGGTGCCGTCGGTGCTCACGCGGATGCCGCCGGCCTGCGCGCGGGCGGCCTGATCGCTGCGGGCCCAGCTCTGCACGCGGGCGCGGACGAGAATGTCGCGGCCCTCGTGGGACCGCACCGTCACGCCGCCATTCTGCGCCCCGTCCACGCGCAGGCTGCCCCGCGCCGGGATGCGCGTCTCGCGCACCTCGCAGAACACGGCGCGGTTGTCGTTGCTGCCGCGCCAGTTGCTGCGGCAGTTCTCCATCCAGTCGTCGGTGGAGCGCTGGGCGGCGGCAGGCTGCGCCAGCGTGACCGCGGCCAGCAGGGGAAGAAGGTAGAAGCGGGACGTACGCATCGTCGGCTCCGGTCGGGATCGCGAGGTAGGTTTGCCCTGGTGGCAGCGCGCCACCGTTGGCTCGCGAGATCAGATGCGCCGAACCGGCGGAAGGTTTAGTGGAGTGCGTTAGTGCGTTAGTGCGTGGATGCATCCGGATGGACGCGACCGCGCGCACGAAGTTCTCCCCCTCTCCCGTACAGGGCAGGCAATCGAGGGTGCAGAACGGTTGTGTACGGGAGGGGGACGGGGGGTGGGCCGGGGGGTGAGGGGCCCGGCCGGAGGACGGCGGTCCGGTCGTCGGGGGCCAGGGGGTGAGGGGGCCGCGGGGGACGGCGATCCGGTCGTCGGGGCCGGGGGGTGAGGGGCCCACCGGGATACGGCGCTCCGGACGTCGCGGGATGCAGGAACTTCGCGGGAGATCGCGCCGGTGGACGAACCACCAATCTCCGCCGGCCTCCCCTACCGGAACGGATTCGTCCGGGCGGATTCCAGCACGGCCACCACGCCGCGGTTCCGCGGGCGGCGCTCGGCGGTCAGGGCGTAGAAGTGCTGCACGGCATCGCGCGCGTGGCCCACCACCTGCAGCCGGTACAGCTGCCGAAGCTCCTCCTCCGCCGCCGCCGGCACCACCACCACCCCCGCGCCGGACTGCGCCAGGAGCAGCGCCTCGCTCCAGTCGTCCATCTCCGCCACGACGGCCGGCGCGGCGCCCTGCGCCTGCAGCCACTGGTCGAACGTGCGCCGCAGGGGCGCGGAGGAGGGCGGCAGCACGAACGGAACGCCGTCCAGCGACCCGGGAAAGCCGGGCGCCAGCCGTTGCGCCATTTCCGCCTCCGCCAGCAGCACCACCCCGCACTCGCCCAGCGCGTGCGGACGCGCGCGCACGGCGCTGCCCGCGGGAAGGCGCTCCGTGCACAGCACCAGGTCCAGCTCGCGCGCGCCGAGCTCCGCCGTGAGCCGCGCGAGCGAGCCATGGCGCACCTTCAGCCGCACCGGGCGCGGCAGCATGGTGGCGGGGGCCAGCAGCCGGTGCGTGAGCACGGCGGGAAAGCCTTCGGCCACGCCCACGGCCAGGCGCAGGGCGCGGGGTCCACCGCGGTCCAGCGTCTCCAGCATCTCGCGGGCGAGCTCGAACATCTCGTCGGCGTACCCGTACACCGTGGCGCCGGCCGGCGTAAGCGCCAGCCCGCGCCCGCTCTTCTCGAACAGCTTGGTGCCCAGGGAACGCTGCAGCCGTGCGACCTGGCTGCTGACGGCGGGCTGCGTCACGTCCAGCTTTTTCGCCGCCGCCGAGATGCTGCCTTCGCGGGCCACCATCCAGAAGTACCAGAGGTGGTTGTAGTTGATCCGCTGCATCCGGGCGCTGGGTTGGCCGGGGCTACGGGCCCCGGTGTGTGGCAATGCGCGAGAACGGGCCGCCCCGATCCGGGACGGCCCGTCCACGCCGCCGGCGCGGGGCCGGCGCCCGAAAGGGGTGACGCGGGAGACTGGAGCCACGAAGCATTACAAAGCTCTGCATCGTCGGGGGGCGCCGCACTCGAGGGTACTCACATTGAAAGCGGCCCCAGCCTGCCCCGCACCCACCCTTTTCGGTCACGATCACCTACGTACGGGTGTTTCTGCTACGGTCCATAGTAGCAACCGCCGTACCGGGTGGCGTTCCGCGAGGGTAAATTTCTGTAAATGGATGCGGGGAAGGCACTTGGCCAAAGACTTGACAGCTCCCTCAGATCTTAGAAGTGCGACATGCGAGGTACACAACGTGGCGCGAAGTACCCAGTTTGCTGACGCACTCACTCGCACAAGGCCAACCGATGCTCCGGAAATGACCGATGCAGCACGATACGGTATCGCTGGGAGCCATCCCGATACTGACGATCTAACGAAAATTGTGCCACAATCCGCGCGCATGTGTCAATTCCTGCTCACGAGCACCCTCATCAACCGCAGGAAGCGAATCGTGCACGCGAAGTTTTTCTGCAGGTTGCACGTGGAGGCGCGGGGACGCGGAGATGCGGCGACTACAATGATTGGAATCCTGCGAGGAGATTTCCCGTCGTAAACCGGCCTCGACGGCAAGGACAGCAGGTTGATGTGCGATCAGTGCTGCCATCATTCCGTTCTCCGCGTCCTCCGCGTCTCCGCGTGAGGCCATCTTGGAATTCTGGAGCGGGCACTCGCTCCAGGAACCGGCATCCTCCCGATCGCCCCTGGATCAACGAAAATCGCTCCCCCGGCACAGGGCCGGGGGAGCGATCGTTCATCTGCCGCAAGCGTTCAGGCCTGGGCGACGCGCGTGAGCTTGCCGTCCACCACCTTGAGCATTCCCGCGAAGGACTTGGCGAACTTCTCCACGCCCTCGCGCTGCAGCTGGTCCGTCACGGCGTCCATGTCGATGCCCGCCTCGCGCAGGGCGTCCAGGTCCGCCACCGCCTGCTCCACGTCCTGGTCCACCGCGCTCTTCGCCACGCCGTGGTCCGCGAACGCCTCGACGGTGGCCAGCGGCATGGTGTTCACCGTGTGGGGCCCGATGAGCTCCTCCACGTAGATCACGTCGCGGTACTCCGGGTTCTTGGTGCTCGTGCTGGCCCACAGGGGCCGCTGCACCTTCGCGCCCGCCGCCGCCAGCCGCTCCCACCGGGGACCGGAGAAGATCTCCTGGAACCGGCGGTAGGCCAGCTTTGCGTTCGCGATGGCCGCCTTGCCGCGCAGCCCCAGCGCGCGCTCCTTCGCCGCATCGTGCGTCGCGGACTCGGCGATCTTCTCCAGCTGCCCGTCCACGGCGCTGTCCACGCGCGACACGAAGAACGATGCCACGCTGCCGATGCGGTCCAGCGCGCCGCCCTTTTCCAGCCGCCGCTCCAGCCCGCGCAGGTACGCCTCCATCACCCGCTCGTGGTTCTCCACCGAGAAGAGCAGGGTGATGTTGACGTTGAAGCCGTCCTCCAGCAGCTGCTCGATGGCGGGAAGGCCGGCGTCGGTGCCCGGCACCTTGATCATCAGGTTGGGCTTGCCCACGGCCTTCCACAGGCGGTGTGCCTCGGCCACCGTGCCCGCCGTGTCGTGCGCCAACTCGGGCGAGACCTCCAGCGAGACGAATCCGTCCGTTCCCTCCGACGCGTCGTACACGGCGCGGAACAGGTCGCAGGCGCGGGCAATGTCCTCCACGGCCAGCGCCTCGTAGGCCTCCGGCCCGTCGGCCCCGTCGCGGGCCATCAGGTCGAACGCGTCGTCGTAGTCGTCGCTGTCGCCGATGGCCTGCTCGAAGATGCTGGGATTGGAGGTCACGCCGCGCAGGTCGTAGCGGCGGATCATCTCCTCCAGCTCGCCG
>DASQZE010000113.1:0-6567 GCA_035638875.1 Longimicrobium sp. | reverse complement strand
GCGGCGGGCATGCGGGCGTGGAGGCGGCGGCGGCATCCGCCCGCATCGGCGCGCGCACGCTGCTGGTCACGCCCAACCTCGAAGGCATCGGGCAGATGAGCTGCAACCCCGCCATCGGGGGCGTGGCCAAGGGCACCGTGGTGCGCGAGGTAGATGCCATGGGCGGCATCATGGGCATGGCGACGGACCGCGCGCGCATCCAGTTCCGCATGCTCAACCGCTCCAAGGGGCCCGCCGTCTGGGCTCCGCGCGTACAGTGCGATCGCGGCCTGTACCCCCGCGCCGCCCGCCACCTGCTGGAGCGCCTCCCTGCCCTGCACTTTGTCCAGGGGATGGTGGGGTCGCTGGTGATGGAGGGCGGCCGCGTCGCGGGGGTGCGCACAGAGTCGGGCTACACCTTTCACGCGACCTCCGTCGTCCTCACGGCGGGTACGTTCCTGCGCGGCCGCATCCACGTCGGGCTCTCTCCCGGCGTACCCGCGGGCCGTGCGGGCGACGCGCCGTCCGTGCGCCTGGCGGAGCAGATGGAGGCGCTCGGGATGGAGGTCGCGCGCTTCAAGACGGGCACGCCGCCCCGCATCGACGGCCGTTCCGTGGACTACGCGAAGACGGAAGTGCAGCCGGGAGAAAGCCCGGAGTACCGCCTTTCCGTGTGGGAGCGCAACGCCCTGCTGCCCCAGATGCCCTGCTGGATCACCTGGACGGGCGATGAGCTGCGCGACACGGTGCAGGAGCACCTGCAGTCCTCGGCCCTGTACGGGGGCGAGATCTCCGGCCGCGGACCCCGCTACTGCCCGTCCATCGAGGACAAGATCGTCAAGTTTCCCGACGCCGCGCGGCACCAGGTTTTCCTGGAGCCGGAGGGGCTGGAGACCACGGAGCTGTACGTGAACGGCCTTTCCACCTCCCTTCCAGGTGATGTGCAGCTCCGCATGCTGTGCAGCATCCCGGGGCTGGAGAACGTGCGGATGACCAAGCTGGGGTACGCCATCGAGTACGATTACTACCCCCCGCACCAGCTGCGGCCCACGCTGGAGTGCAAGGCGCTGGACGGGCTCTTTCTCGCCGGGCAGGTAAACGGCACCACGGGCTACGAAGAGGCCGCGGGCCAGGGGCTGCTCGCCGGCGCCAATGCCGCGTTCGCCGCGCTGGACCGCGAGCCGCTGCTGCTGGAGCGCGACCAGGCGTTCGTGGGCGTGCTGGTGGACGACCTGGTGACCAAGGGCACGGACGAGCCGTATCGCCTGTTCACGTCGCGCGCGGAGTTCCGGCTTACACTGCGCCAGGACAACGCGCTGCAGCGGCTGGGCCCCATCGCCGCGGAGCGCGGGATGCTGACGGAGGGGCAGCGCGCCACGCTGGAGTCGCGGCTGCGGCTCACGGAGGAGATGGACCGCTGGCTGCGGAACACCAACGCGAGCCCGGAGCAGGCGGAGCCCGTGCTGCAGGCCGCCGGCTCTCCGCTCCTGCGCGAGCCCACGCGCCTGTCCGTGCTGGTAAAGCGGCCGGACGTCGCCGCGGCCGCGCTGATGGAGGCGGTGGGCGGCGCGCCGGAGGGGGAGCCGCACCTGCTGGATGAGGTGCTGAAGACGGCGGAGATGGAGCTTCGCTACGAGGGGTACCTGTTGAAGGAGCGCGCGCGCGCGGAGACGATGCGCCGGCAGGCGGACTTTCCGCTCCCCGAGGCGCTCCCCTACCCCGAGCTGGCGTCGCTCTCGTTCGAGGCGCGGCAAAAGCTGGATCGCATCCGTCCAGCAACGCTCGCGCAGGCCGGCCGCATTCCCGGCGTGAGCCCCAGCGACCTGCAGAACCTGGTGATGGAGGTCCGCAAGCGCCGCGACCTCCACGTCGCCGCCGTCGGCGACTGACCGAGCGCGTTGCAGCGGAGAAATGGGGAATTCCGAAACTTTACCGAACAAAATCGGCTTCCGAGATTCGCGATAAACGCCCGATCGCGATCATGGGAATCCACCGGGTCGATTCCGGGGCTGAATCGCGGCAAACGCGATTCTCGCGCGAAATCCGCAGGCCGAATTCGCCGATCCCGGCGGATGGGCTTTGGGGTGTAGCAGAGACATCGACAATCAGCTAATCTGCCTCTGCGCGATACGTTTCGATGTTCCACGTGGAACATCGGGGTCATGTGGCGGGGGACGGATCCGCCGTTGGCCCACACATGTACGCGCGCCCGCTTTCACACGCGTACGCGCGCGCGTATATTGCCCGGCACATCTTCTCCCCCAGAACCGCACCCCGTGAGGACGAGCGTGTCGCGCATCATCGCCATCGCGAACCAGAAGGGCGGCGTAGGCAAGACCACCACGGCCATCAACCTGGGCGCGTGCCTGGCCGTCGCCGAAAAGAAGACGCTCGTCATCGACATGGATCCGCAGGGCAACGCAACCAGCGGCCTGGGGATCGACAAGGAAGAGGTGGAGAAATCCATCTACGACGTGCTCATCGAGGGCATGCCGCTGGCGGACGCCATCATCCCCACCGTGCACTTTCCCTACCTGGACGTGCTCCCCGCCACCCGCGACCTGGTGGGCGCCGAGGTGGAGCTGGTGGGGCGGCGCAACCGCGAGAACATCCTCCGGGAAGCCATGGAGGCCATCCGCGGCCGCTACGAGTACGTGCTGATCGACTGTCCGCCGTCGCTGGGTCTCATCACGCTCAACACGCTGGCGGCGGCCGATTCCGTGCTCATCCCCATCCAGTGCGAGTTCTACGCGCTGGAGGGGCTGTCGCAGCTGCTGAACACGGTGACCATCGTCCAGAAAAACCTCAATCCCCGGCTGCAGATCGAGGGCGTGCTGCTCACCATGTACGATGGGCGCCTGAACCTGTCGCGGCAGGTGGCCGAGGAGGCCAAGGAGTATTTCGGGCCCAAGGTGTACCGCACCACCATCCCGCGGAACGTGCGCATCGCCGAGGCGCCCAGCTTTGGCAAGCCCATCGTGCTGTACGACGTGGTGTCCGTGGGCGCCAAGAGCTACCTGTCGCTCGCCAAGGAAGTGATCGCGCGCAAGCCCAGCCGCAAGGCATCTGCCGAAGACCGGGCGCCAGAGCCGCCCGCGGCCCTGGCGGCAGGGGAGTAAGCGGCCATGTCGATGCAGAAGAAGGGGCGCCTGGGCAAGGGACTGGGCGCGCTGCTGGGCGACTACGCGGGCGACCCGGCGCCGCAGGAAGGGGAGCCCATCAACAAGGTGCTCACCTCGCGCATCACCGCTAACCCGTTCCAGCCCCGGCGCGAGTTCACGCCGGAGCAGCTGGCGGAGCTGGAGGAGAGCATCCGCCAGAACGGCCTGCTGCAGCCGCTCGTCGTTCGCCGCGCGCAGGAAGATGCACCGGACGGGGCGGAGTGGGAGCTGGTGGCGGGCGAGCGGCGCTGGCGGGCCGTGCGGCGGCTGGGCTGGGCCGAGGTGCCCGTCGTGGTCCGCGAACTGGACGACCGCGCCATGCTGGTGCTGGCCATCGTGGAGAACGTGCAGCGCGCGGACCTCTCCCCGCTGGAGGAGGCGGCCGCGTACCGTCGCCTGATGGACGAGTTCAATGTCACGCAGGCCGAGGTGGCCGAGAGCGTGGGGCGCGAGCGCTCCACCGTGGCCAACCTGCTGCGCCTGCTCTCCCTCCCCGCCTCCGTGCAGGGGCTGCTGAGCCGCGGCGAGCTCACGATGGGCCACGCCCGCGCGCTGCTGGGGCTGGAGGACGAGCGGGAGATCGCGGACCTGGCCCGCACGGCCGCCGCCACGGGGATGACCGTCCGCGCCGTGGAGGAGCGCGTGCGCGACCGCCGCCCGCCGAAGTCGAAGGACGGGGCCGCGGCCGATGCCCCGCCCGCCGCCGACGCACACCTGCGCCGGTTGGAGTCCGACCTGCAGCGCATGTTCGGCACGCAGGTGCGCATTCGCGTGCAGCCGGGGCAGAGCGGCCGCATCGAGATCCCGTTCTTCAACGCGGACGACTTTCAGCGGGTCACGGACCTGCTGCTGGGCCCGGAAGAAAACCGGTAAGGAAGTGCGTTAGTGCGTGAGTGCGGAAGTGAAATTCCGCTGGCGCGCGGCCCACTTTCGCACTCCCGCACTTTCGCACTTTCGCACTTTCGCACTTTTGTTGATGGCGCGCGACGAACGCGAGATGACCTTCATCGTGATCCCCTACGGGCGCGATGCGGCCAGCACCCGCTCCTACGAAGTCTCGTACCGGCGCCTGAAAGTTGGGCTGGTGCTGGGCGGCGCCGTGGTGCTGCTGATGCTGATCATGGCGGGGTCGTGGTTCTGGCTGGCGGCGCAGGCGGCGCGGGTGCCCGGGCTCACCTCCGAGGTGCGCGAGCTGCGCCGCGACAACCGGCGGGTGGAGGAGCTGGCCCGCACGGTGAACCAGCTGAACGCGGAGTACGCCAAGGTGCGCGCCATGCTCGGTGCCGACTCCACCGCCCTGCCGTCCATCGTGGACAGCACCGCGGCGCCCGCGCGCGACTCGGCGGCACGGGACTCGGCGTCGGCGGATTCCGCGAACGACGCGGAGGGCGACAAATCGGCGGCCGCGCCGCACTCTTCCCTTCCCCGCGGCTGGCCCCTGGCGGCGCGGGGATACGTGACCCGCGGGCACCTGGCACGCATGCGCGGCAGCCACCCGGGCATGGACATCGCGGTGGCCAGTGGTTCACGGATCCTGGCGGCCGGGGGCGGCACCGTGGCCGAGGTGGGCGAAGACAGCGTATACGGGCGCTACGTGCGCCTGGCCCACCCCGACGGCTACGAATCCGTGTACGCGCACGCCTCGTCGCTGCTGGTGCGCGCGCGGCAGCGGGTGCCGGCCGGCGGCACCATCGCGCTGAGCGGCAGCACGGGCCTGTCCACGGCGCCGCACCTGCACTTCGAGATCCGCAAGGACGGGCGCCCGGTGGACCCCGGCACCCTGATCCACAACCCGAACTGACGGCGAAGCGATGCTGGGAAGCAAAAAGAGCAACGACCGCGGCGCGGAGCGCACGGTGCTGGGCCGGCCGATGGGCGGCGGCGAGTCGTCCATGTCCATCATCGGGCCCGGGATGAACATCGTGGGCGACCTGGTGACGGACGGCACCGTGCGCGTGGAGGGCCGCATCGAGGGCACCGTGCGCGCCGGCAAGTCGGTCGTCATCGGCAAGGCGGGCGAGGTGGTGGGCGACGTGCTGACGCAGGACGCCATCATCGGCGGCATCGTGCGTGGCACGGTGGTGGCCGAGAGCCGGCTGGAGATGCAGTCCACCTGCGACATCGAGGGGCAGATCCGCGCCCGCTCCGCGCACCTGGTGCTGGAGGAAGGCGCGCGCTTCACGGGGCAGATCCAGATGCTGGACGGCACCGAGGCGCTGGCCCTTCCCGCCCCGCCGCGGCCGGAGAACTCCACAGGGGCGTAGCTTTATCCACACCTGATGCAAACTGTTCCAAACACAGCCAAGCCGTTGCAGGTCAACGACTTGGCTGTTTTTCACGGCATGAGCGTGCTGTTTTCCACCCGAGTTACCCACACGTTTGTGGATAAGTTCGCAACTGGATGAAAACCGTGGACTTTCGCACCCTGGTCACCTACCTGGACGGCTATCTCCGCGTCGCGGAGCTGCCCGACTACCCCACCGCCCTCAACGGCCTGCAGGTGGATTCCGGACGCGCGGAGGTGCGGCGGATCGCGGTGGCGGTGGATGCCGCGCAGCACACCATCGACGCGGCCGTGCGCAACGGCGCCGAGCTGCTCATCGTGCACCACGGGCTGTTCTGGGACGGCAACCGCACGGTCACGGGGCGGCGCTACCGGCGACTCAAGGCGCTGTTCGACGCGGACCTGCCGCTGTACTCCGCGCACCTGCCCCTGGACGTGCACCCGGAGGTGGGCAACAACGCCGTGCTGGCGCGCGAGCTGGGGGTGCAGGTGCGCGGCACCTTCGCCGAGTACAAGGGAATGCCGGTGGGCGTGTGGGGCGAGCTGGAGATCCGCCGCGAGGCGCTGTGTGCGCGGCTGGACTCGCTGCTGGGCGGACGGGTGAAGCTGGTGCCCGGCGGCCCCGAGCACATCCGCACCGTGGCCGTGATCACCGGCGGCGCGGGCGGCGAGACGGCGGCCGCGGCCGAGGCCGGCTACGACGCGTACGTCTCCGGCGAGGGCGCGCACCACAACTTCTTCGACGCGGAGGAGGGCGGCATCAACCTCCTCCTGGGCGGCCACTACGCCACGGAGACGTTCGGCGTCAAGGCGCTCGCGCGGCACCTGGAGGCGGAGTTCGGGCTGGAGTGGACCTTCATCGACCACCCGACGGGGCTGTAGGAGATAGGGGACAGGGGAATAGGGAATAGGGAATAGAGCCTGTCCAATAAACCCCGGGAGGGGTCGCAGGGAGGGATGGGGCAGCATAGATTGTCGTCAGCCACGCGAGCCCCAGCGAGTTGCCGATGAGCTACAACTTCCGGGAATACGACCAGAACCAGCTGTTCCTGATGCCCCCCTCGGTCCAGGAGTGGGTAAAGCAGGACAGCCTTGTGTGCTTCCTTTCGGAGGTCATCGACGAAATGGATGCACGCGGGCGGC
>DASQZE010000112.1:0-13865 GCA_035638875.1 Longimicrobium sp. | reverse complement strand
CGTGACGTCGCCGGAGGGGAGCTCGTACGAGATCACGGACCCGGCACGGGTCGCGCGGATCGTCCGCTTGTTCCGCGCGCACGGGAACAACGGGATGAGGCCGCGGCACCACGGCTACGACATGCGCGAGTGGTGGTCGATGAGCCTGCATCGCGCCGCAGAACCGCCCCGCCATGCTTGGCTGGCCGGCCCAACGCTCATCATCCCATCCGGCGAGAACACGGCGATCATCGCGATCGGGGCCAGGGACGAGGCCGGGTTCCGCCGGCTGCTGCGCATCCCGGTCCGCTGACGACGCGTCGCCACGCCGCCTGAGCACGAGATCCGCCGCGCCACGATCCCATGTCCCTCCCCCACGCAGTTTGTGGGGGAGGGCCGGAGGGGGCGCTCCGCCCGCGCCGGGTGCCGGCTGATCCGGACGAATCCGGGCAATTCCGCACGAATCCGCACGGATCCGCTCCCGTCCGCCCGCCCTGCCGTCCCAGCGGTCCGCGGATTGCGCGCGCTGTGCACGTTGCACGGTACGACCCGCATCCCACCCGGATCCGCCACCCATGGCCACGATGGAGACACGCGTTCCCGCGGAACCCAGCGCCCACGCCGACACGTTCGCCCGCGACCACCTGCCGCCCCGCGCGCTGTGGCCGGCGATGGACGACGGCGGCCTGCCCGGGCTGGCGTATCCCCCGCGGCTGAACTGCGCCGTGGAGCTGCTGGACCGCACGGCGGATGCGGGCCACGCCGACCGCACCGCCATCGTGTGGGACGGCGGGCGGTGGACGTACCGCGAGCTGGTGGAGCGCAGCAACCGCGTCGCCGCCGTGCTGCGCGACGACCTGGGCCTGGTCCCCGGCAACCGCGTGCTGCTGCGGGGCCCGAACTCGCCCATGATGGCCGCGTGCTGGTTCGGCGTGCTCAAGGCGGGGGGCATCGCGGTCGCCACCATGCCGCTGCTCCGGGCCCGCGAGCTGGCCACCGTCGCCGAAAAGGCGCAGGTGCACCTCGCGCTGACGGACCAGCGGCTGGCGGCGGACCTGGAGCAAGCGCGCGGCATCGCCCCCGTCATCCAGCGCGTGGTGGCGTGGGGAACGGACGACGAGGGATCGCTGGACCGGATGATGGCGGGGAAGCCGGCGGAGTTCGACGCGGTGGACACGGCGGCGGACGACGTGGCGCTCATCGCCTTTACCTCCGGGACCACGGGCAAGCCCAAGGGGGCGATGCACTTTCATCGCGACGTGCTGGCGTGCTGCGACACCTTCTCGCGCCACGTGCTCCAGCCGTCCGCGGACGACCGGTTCTGCGGATCGCCCCCGCTGGCGTTCACCTTTGGCCTGGGCGGGCTGCTGCTCTTTCCCCTGCGCGCCGGCGCGTCGACGCTGCTGATCGAGCAGCCCACCCCGCCCAACCTGCTCAAGGGCATCCAGGAGCACCGCGCGACCGTCCTCTTCACCGCGCCCGTCGCCTACCGCGCGCTGGCGGACCAGGCGGCGGACTGGGACCTGTCGTCGCTGCGAAAGTGCGTGTCCGCCGGCGAGACGCTGCCCCTCCCCACGTTCCAGGCCTTCGAGCAGGCGACGGGGATCCGCATCATCGACGGCATCGGCAGCACGGAAATGCTGCACATCTTCATCGGCTCTTCGGGCGGCGACATCCGCCCGGGCTCCACGGGCCGCGCCGTCCCCGGCTACCGCGCGCGGGTCATCGACGAGGACGGCAATCCGCTGCCGCCGGGCTCCGTGGGGCGGCTGGCCGTGCAGGGGCCCACGGGGTGCCGGTACCTGGACGACCCGGAGCGGCAGCGCGGATACGTGATGGATGGCTGGAACCTGACGGGCGACGCGTACCGGATGGACGAGGACGGCTACTTCTGGTACCAGGCGCGCACGGACGACATGATCATCTCCGCCGGCTACAACATCGCCGGGCCGGAGGTGGAAGCGGTGCTGCTGGAGCACCCCGCCGTGGCCGAGTGCGGGGTGGTGGGACTGGCGGACGAGGAGCGCGGGCAGGTGGTGAGCGCGTTCATCGTCCTTCGCGAGCAATCGACCGGGGACGCAGCGATGGTCAAGGAGCTCCAGGAGTGGTGCAAGGCGCGCATCGCGCCCTACAAGTATCCGCGGCGCGTGGAGTTCGTCCAGGCCCTGCCCCGCACGCAGACGGGCAAGCTGCAGCGCTTTCGCCTGCGGCACCCCGCGTGAGCGCGCACCGCATCCTGCAGCCGGACGGCTGGGGCCAGCCCAAGGGCTACGCGAACGGCATCGAGGCCACGGGGCGCATCGTCTTCATCGCCGGGCAGATCGGGTGGAACCCGGAGACGTGCGCGTTCGAGACGGACGACTTCGTGGGGCAGGTGGGCCAGGCGCTGCGCAACGTGCGCGCGGTGATGGCCGAGGCGGGCGCGGGGCCGGAGCACCTGGTGCGGATGACGTGGTACGTGACCGACCGCGCCGCGTACCTGGCGGATACCCGCGCCATCGGCCGCATCTGGCGCGACAACTTTGGCCGCGAGTATCCCGCGATGACGCTCGTGGTGGTCGCCGGCCTGCTGGAGGAGCGCGCCAAGGTGGAAATCGAGGCCACGGCCGTGGTGCCGTTTCCGTAGAATCCAGCCCCCGGGTTGACTTCCTGGGGGAGGCGCCCGCCGGACCGTCCCGTGACGGGCACCATCCCACACGCTTGATTTCCTGAGGGAGGCGCCGGCGGACCCGTCCCGTGCCGGGCGCCCTGGCGCCGACCGAAGGATCTGCTCGCCCGCGCCACGACGCCGGCCTCGCGCCGATACCCGGCCAGGAACGGCAGCCTCACGCGGAGACGGCGGAGACGCGGAAACGCTGAGGACGCGGAGAGAACGCGGACGTCCCTCAGGAAGACAAGCGGTTGGTTGGGACCAGAAGGAAGGGCCGCGTCACGAAGGCAGAGGTCAATCACGGGAGGGTAGATCCTTCGGTCGGCGCAAAGGACCGCGACGCGGGACAGGAGCGGCGGCGCCTCCCTCAGGAAGACAAGCGGTTCGTCGATATCAGAAGGAGGGGCCGCGTCCCGGAGCAGGGGTCAATCACGGGAGGGTAGATCCTTCGGTCGGCGCAAAAGGCTGCGGCACGGGACAGGATCGGCGGCGCCTCCCTCAAGGAAGACAAGCGGTTCGATGGGATCAGCAGGCCGTACATCCGCCCATCCGCAGTGCCGGCGGCCGGAAACGTGCGTTTGCGGCGATGGGGCCGGTATCCCGTATACAGGTTCCCAGCGTTCAGGGGGAACCGAGTGTCTTATCTGCCGTAGCAACGGACCGTTTCGTCCATCCAACCATTTGGGGAGCATGCCGACAATCAATCGTGTTTCGCTGGCCGCGGCGGGACTGCTCGCGCTGGGTGCCTGCGCACCGGGCCAGGCCGCGGACGGGGCGGATTCGCCCGCGCCGGCGCTGGCCTCGGGCGTGGACACCACCGGCTTTGACCGCAGCGTCCGCCCGCAGGACGACTTCTTCGCCTTTGTGAACGGCGGCTGGCTCAAGCGCACGCAGATCCCCGCGGACCGCACCAGCACGGGCACCTTTCTGAACCTGCGCGACAACTCGCAGACGGCCCTGCGCGCCATCATCGACTCCGTGGCCGCCGGGCAGAACGCCCGCGGCAGCACGGGACAGAAGGTCGGCGACCTGTACCGCAGCTTCATGGACACGGCCCGCATAGAGCAGCTGGGCGTGGCGCCCGTGCGCGCGGACCTGGACCGCATCGCCGCCGTCCGCAGCCGCGACCAGCTGCCGGAGCTGTTCGCGCAGATGCGCCGCATCAGCGTGGCCTCGCCGCTGGCGTTCAGCGTGGGGCAGGACCAGGGCAACTCGTCGCGCTACGCCATCACCGTAAACCAGTCGGGGCTGGGGCTGCCGGACCGCGACTACTACCTGGTGGACAACGCGCGCAACACGACCATCCGCAACGCGTACCTGCAGTACCTGGAGACGCTGCTGCGCCTGTCCGGCAATGCCAACGCGGCCGCCGGTGCCCGCGAGGTGCTGGCGTTCGAGACGGCGCTGGCCCGCATCCAGTGGGACCGCGTGCGCAACCGCGACCGCAACGCCAGCTACAATCCCATGTCCGCGGCGGACCTGCAGGCGCGCACCCCGGGCTTCCGGTGGAGCAGCTACTTCGCCACGGCGGGGCTGCCGTCGGTGGACAGCGTGATCGTGCGCCAGCCGGACTACCTGAACGCCGTGGACGCCCTGATGACGGCCACGCCGCTGGAGACGGTCAAGACGTACATGGCCATCCGCGTGCTGGACCCGGCCGCGCAGTACCTGGGCCGCGAGTTCCGTGACGCGCGCTTCGGTTTCCGGGGCCGCGTGCTCAGCGGGCAGGAGCAGAACCGCCCGCGCTGGGAGCTGGGCGTGACGGCCGTGGAGGGCGCCCTGGGCGAGGCCGTGGGCGAGCTGTACGTGCAGCGCCACTTCTCGCCGCAGAGCAAGGCGCGCATGGAGGAGCTGGTGGCCAACCTGATGGTGGCGTACCGCGAGGCCATCAACGAGCTGGAGTGGATGAGCCCCGCCACCCGTGCCGAGGCGCAGGCCAAGCTGGCCGGCTTTACCGTCAAGATCGGCTATCCCGGCGAGTGGCAGGACTACACGGCGCTGGAGGTCCGCCCCGGCGACCTGATGGGCAACGTGCGCCGCAGCGCCGAGTTCGAGTACCAGGACATGGTCCGGCGGCTGGGCCAGCCGGTGGACCGCGGCGAGTGGGGCATGACCCCGCAGACGGTGAACGCGTACTACAACTCGGTGAACAACGAGATCGTGTTTCCCGCCGCCATCCTGCAGCCCCCGTTCTTCGACCTGAACGCGGACGACGCGGTGAACTACGGGGCCATCGGGGCCGTGATCGGCCACGAGATCAGCCACGGCTTCGACGACCAGGGCCGCAAGAGCGACGGCGCGGGCAACCTGCGCGACTGGTGGACGGCCGCGGACGCCGCCGCCTTCGAGCAGCGCGCCAACATGCTGGTGGAGCAGTACTCCGCGTTCGAGCCCATCCCCGGCGCGCGGGTGAACGGCCGGCTTACGCTGGGCGAGAACATCGGCGACGTGTCGGGCGTGGCGATCGCCTACCGCGCGTACAAGAAGTCGCTGGAGGGCCGCCAGGCGCCCGTCATCGACGGCTTTACGGGCGACCAGCGCTTCTTCCTGGGATACGCGCAGGTGTGGCGCACCATGGCCCGCGAGCAGACGCTGCGCCAGAACCTGCTCACGGACACGCACTCGCCCGGGATGTACCGCACCAACGGCGTGCTGGCCAACATCCCCGCGTTCTACGAGGCGTTCAACGTAGCCCAGGGCGACCGGATGTACCTGCCCGCCGAGCGCCGCGTGAAGATCTGGTAAGCGCACGCTTCGGTCGATGAAAAAGCCCCGGCCCGCACACGCGGGCCGGGGCTTTTTCGTTGATGCGCTGCGGATGGAAAACCCGCGTCGATGCTTGATTTCCTGGGGGAGGCGCCGCCGCTTCCCTCCCGTGCCGCGATCCCCCCGCGCCGCCCGAAGGATCTACCATCCCGTGCTCGACCGCCGCTCCCCGGCACACCCCGGCCCTGCAAGGACGATCCGTGGATGGCGCGCTCCCGCGATCAGCCGCCGGCCGTGACGGTGTTGACGGGGTTCAGCACGGCGCCGCGCGCGTCCGCCCGCGCGGCCTGGACCGCCTCCACGGGCACCTCGCCGCTGGGATGGACGATCTGCTGCGCCGTGCCCATCTGCTCGTCGCCGCCCACCGCCACGTACCACTCCGGCCCCGCCGTGAGCACGAGCTGCGACTCCGGCCGTACGCTGAAGCCCGGCAGCTCATCGAACGAGGCCGCCCACCGGCCGTGCTCGCGACGGAACGCCCGCTGCGCGTCGAACAGGGCGTTCAGGTCGGCGTTCAGGCCCTGGAACGCGGCCACCTGCGCCTCGGTGCGCTCGTGGGTAACCAAATGCGAGCGTCGGACGTTCACCTGGGCGGACGCCGTGGCAGGCGCGCCCGCGGTGAGAATCGCGGCCACCAGGGCGGCGGCGTAAAGACGGGAGATGCGCATCGGTGTCCTGTGCGGGAGGGGATGGTTTCGGGGAAGATGCCAGGAGAGTACGGCTGGACACGGATCGCGGCAAGCGTTTGCCGTCACCGGTCGCAGCCGGTGCCGTCGCCATCCCGGTCCAGGTCGTAAACGTCGATCCCCGTCACCCGCACCGGTCCTGTCGCGTAGGAGGGACCGTTGCCGCGCCCGCCCGCGCAATCGACATCATCATCGATCGGAACGCAGGGATCGTAGTTTGGATGGCACTCCCCGGCAAGCGATCGGGACTCCGACGGCGGTACGGAAGCCACGAAGGTATCGGCGTCCGCGGGATCCGGGAGGGAAGGCAGAGCCGGCGCGCTCGAAGGCGTCGCGGGTGGCTCGATGGAATCGGCGATTTCCGGGGGCCGGGACGGTGCATCGGGACCGCACGCGATGGCAAGCAGGCAGAACAGGATCGCTCGTCTCATTGATGCGCCGTATCGAAGAACCGCATCCATCCCGATCGAACCACCCCCAGCGAGCGCGCGCGCCAGGTGAGGAACGCAGCAGCGAGAAAGAGCCCGCAGAGCGCGAGCAGGCCACCCCCGCCTCGCAGGCAGCGGCGAACCACAGGAGTAGAGGGCCACGAGCCGGCGCGATTCTCTCGGCCATGCCGGCGGGTGTGCAGGAGGGGGATATGAGGGGGGGGTGGGCGGCCTACCTGCCCCTGCGGAGCAGATTCCCCTGTCGTTCCTCCTCGGAATGACATCCTCGCGCGAGGTTGAGCGCCTGGTCAGCCGACCGCGCTGGGGGTGGGCCAGAGGCTTGCGCCGGGGGCCGTGGCCGAGCCACCCTTTCGCGCGCCGTGAACCGTTGTACGAACCTGAACCCACGATCGACCGATGGCAGCCCTGTGGTCGTCCGACTCGCGGAAGCTATGGCAAGAGGCCCTGGACAGCTACGGCGCCGTAATCGAGGCGCAGGGCGTCGCGCGGCTGGCCGAGCTGGACCGCTGGTACCGCGAGGAGCTCCCGTCCGCAATCGCGTCCCGCAAGACGCCGCACGTCACGCACGGCGAAATGGTGCGCGTGACGGAGTGGAAGATGGCGCGCGGAATCTTTCGCCCGCGCAACCTGGTGCTGGTGCGCGGCAATCCGCCCGCAACGGTTGAAAAGACCAGCACCGCCGCGCTCGCCGCCATCCCCGATCCCAGGCGCCCCATCGCGCTCCTGGCCGAGCTCGTCGGCGTGGGCCCCGCGACGGCCTCCGCCATCGCCGCGGCGGCTGCGCCGGACGTGTACCCGTTCTTCGACGAGCTGGTGGGCGCGCAGGTGCCCGGCCTGGGCACCGTCGCCTTTACCCCCGCCTACTACGCCAGGTACGCCGCCGCCCTCCGCGACCGGGCGGACAAGCTCGGCGCGCCGTGGACGCCGTCGGTCGTGGAGCAGGCGCTGTGGGCGCACGTCGGCGGCAAGGCGGGGACGCGCAAGGCCAAGGGATGAACGGCGGCATCGGCCGTAGAAAGGGCCCGAGGCCGGCGTTTGTCAGAAAACGGGATCGAAAGCGCTTGAGCGATTGTATAATTGTATAGACGTACCTGCCCCTGGGTCCCCACGCCGCATCCCCGGACCGCCATGATCCTCCGCCGCCTCGCCCCCGTTCTCCTGGCCCTTCTGCTGGCGGCGCCCCTCCGCGCGCAGTCCGTCAGCGGCCACTTCGTAGACCAGGCCGGGGCGCCCGTCCCTTCCGCGCGGGTGACGCTGCGCGACGAGTCCGGCCGGACCGTGCACTCCGCGCTGACGGACGCGAACGGCCGCTTCTCGCTGCGGGCGCCTGCCGCCGGCCGCTACGTGCTGCGCGCCGAGCGCATCGGCTTCGCGTCCACCAGCAGCGAGCCGCTCACCCTGGCCGCCGGCGAGCAGGTCACGCACCGGCTGGTGGGCGGCGGGCAGCGCGTGCTGCTGGACGCCGTCGTGGTGGAGGGCGAGACGCGGTGCGCGCTGCGGCCGGGCGTATCGGAAGAGACGTCCGTGGTGTGGGGCGAGGTGCGCAAGGCGCTGGACCTGGTGAGCGCCAACGGCGAGGCACCCCTGGACCGGTTCGCGGTGGAGCTGTTCGAGCGAGAGGTGGATCCCCGCTCCGGGATGCTGTCCGTGGACAACCGGCGGCGGGTGGAGGGCGTGGCGCACAAGCCCTTCGTCGCGGTGCCCACGGAGCGGCTGGCGCTGATGGGCTTCATCGAGCGGGACACGGCCGGCGTGCTGTACGCCGCGCCGGACGCCGAGGTGCTGCTGTCCGAGCGGTTCCTGGAGGACCACTGCTTTCGCCTGCGGACGGACGATGCCCCGGCGCCCGGGCTGATCGGGCTGGCGTTCGAGCCCGTGCGCGGCCGGCGCGTTCCCGACGTGCAGGGGGTGCTCTGGCTGGACCGGGCGAGCGCGGAGCTCCGGCAGATGGAGTTCCAGTACACGCGGCCTCCCGTGCGCGGCCCGCGCGGCGTGCCCGGCGGCAAGATGGAGTTCCAGCGGCTCCCCGGCGGCCGCTGGATCACCCGCAACTGGGTGGTACGCATGCCCGTGGAGGCCGGCCTGGCCGACATGTACCCGGCGCAGGGGCAGCGGCCGCGCGTGGTCGCCATCCGCGAGGTGGGCGGTGCCGTGCTCCCGCCCGGCACGCCCGCGACGACGACGCTGGCCGCGGCCGCCCCCGCGCCCCTCTCCGCTGACGCCGTGACTGACAGCGGCGTCGCGCAGTTGGCCGTGGTGACGGATACGAGCTCGATTTTCGCGTCCGCGCCGGTGGCCGGCATGCCCAGCACCCTCGCGGCGCAGACGCGGCCGGCGCAGCGCACGAACACGGATCGGCGCCGGCTCATCGCCCGCGACGAGGTGGCGGAATCGCGCGTGAGCACGGCGTTCGACCTGGTGCAGGCGCTCCGCCCGCAGTGGCTCCGCGCGCGCGGCAACGACGCGTTGCGCATCAGCATGCGCCAGACCCGCGGCGGCGAGATGATGGGGGTGAGCGACGAGTCACCTGTCATGGTGTACCAGGACGGGCGCGTGCTGGGCCCTGGCGTGGAGCTGCTGCGGTCCATCCCGCACGCCTCCATCGAGCAGGTGGAGTACTTCGACGCCGCCGAGGCGCAGCAGCGCTGGGGCGTGGGCCACCCGCAGGGCGCCATCCACGTGATCAGCAAGCGCTGACGGCGGCGTCCCGGCGCTTTACGGGCACAAGGATGCGGCGGCGTAGCACGAAGGTGCACGCCGCCGTTTTCTCGGGAGGGGAAGATGCGCAGCCAGGGTCATACCGTTTCTCCCAATCTCCTGTGCAGGATGGAGGAACGAGTTGAACGCAAAGTTCGCAGAGTCGAAAAGAGAGTTCGCAGAGGAAAGATCGATCAGTACCCTGCGAACTCCTTCTGTTCTCTGCGAACTCTGCGTTGATGCGTTGAATCCGTGCCCCCTGAATGCACACGGAATCTTGGGTATCAGACGGCGGGTGAGAATCGAAGCGCGGGAGTTCAGGCAGCGAACTCGAAGACCGGTGTCTGCACCACGCGATCTGGTTCGCGCCCGCTCCAGATGATCGCCTGCAGCTGCCCCACTGTCCCGGAGGAGAAGTACCGCGCTCCAGTCTCGGGATGCACCCTCGCCGGAACGTTCTCGATGATGACAACACGGCCCTGGTACTCCATCGTGTACGTCACCAGCCGGTCCACCATCCGCTCGTCGTTGTCGTACCGCATTTCCCTCACCCTGCCCGCTGTTCGAGCCAGCGCTTGAAGGACCGCTGGCTTTCTCCGCTCCGTTTGCCGGCGAGCAGGTTGGCGATGCTGATGTCCTCGTCCAGGTCCGGCCAGTGGATGCCCTCGCCCCGGCCGATCAGCCGCCAGCGCGCGCGCTCGGCGGGAGTAGCATGTGCCAAGCGCGGATACCAGACCAACGGCACCGAAACGGTACGTCCGTCGATCAGCTCCACGGAGAGAGCCGCATCGGTAACATCGACCCGAGTGGCTTCGGACACAGGCATCTCAATCGCTGAAGTACTCATTCCAAGCTCCGAGCAGTTCATCCCGATGTGCCTGGACCAGACCCGAAATCCGGTTCAGTTCCACACCATTGAACCCGCCGCTGTCCTGCATTCGAACGGGGTCAAGCCAGAACTTGGCCCGGTTGCTTTCCCGCTCCACGTGCACGTGCGGGGGCTCCTCGCGGTCACCCGCGTAAAAGAAGAAGCGGTAAGGCCCACTTCGCAGTACGGTCGGCATCGCTCCTCTGTTCTCGAGGCTTTGATGCCGAATCATGGACAGAAAAGCGCAGCCTGTAAACGCTTCGTCCATTTACGGCCAGCGGCCTAACCGGCTCGCTTCGTCTTCCGCCGCAGGAAGTCGCGCATGACGTACTGGCCCAGGGTCATGGTGCTGGTGAAGTAGGCCTTGCCGCGGGCCACCTGGCTCACGCGGTTCACGAACGCCACCAGCGCCGGGTCGCGCGCCAGCATGAAGGTGTTGATCAGGATCCCCGACTTGCGGCACGCACCCACCTCCTGCAGCGTCTCGCGCAGCACGTAGTGGTCCAGCCCCATGCTGTTCTTGTACACGCGCCCATCCGGCAGCGTGATCGCCGACGGCTTGCCGTCCGTGATCATCACGATCTGGCGCATGTCCTTGTTCTGCGCCAGCAGCAGCCGGCGCGCCAGCTTGAGCCCCGCGGCCGTGTTGGTGTGGAACGGGCCCACCTGCGCGTGCGCCAACCGCCCGATGGGGATCTCCTCGGCCGTGTCGCCAAAGAGCACCACCTTGAGCGTGTCGCCGGGGAACTGCGTGCGGATGAGGTGCGTGAGCGCCAGCGCCACCTTCTTGGCCGGCGTAAAGCGGTCTTCGCCATACAGGATCATGCTGTGGCTGATGTCCACCATCAGCACCGTGGCGCACGACGAGCGGTACTCCGCCTGGTTCACGTGCAGGTCGCCGTACTCCAGCGGCAGCGTGCCGTCCTCGCGCAGCCCCTCGCGCGCCAGGGCGCTCTTGAGCGTGGCAGGGATGTCCAGGTTGAGCACGTCGCCGAACTCGTAGGGGCGGCTGGCGGCCTCGGCCTCCACGCCCGTGGCCAGGTGCGGCGTATCGTGGCTGCCGAACGACGACTTGCCCATGGCGCCCAGCAGGTTGCGCAGCGTGCGGTATCCCAGGAAGTCGATCCCCTTGCCGGTCAGGGAGAACTCCACCTGCCGCGACGCCTCGCGCGCCTCGTCGATCTTGCCGTCCTTCATCTCCGCGTAGCCGCCGGGCATTTTCGGCTGGCCGCCCTCGTTCACGTTGAGGTAGCCCTCCGCCACCATCCGCTGGATGAGCTGGTCCAGCAGGTCGGCGATACGCTGGCGCATCTCGTCGTTGGGCTCGCCGTCGCCACGCAGCTCGGCGATCATCTCCGGCGTGAGCTGGCCGCTCTCCAGCAGGGCCTTGAGCAGCGCCTCCTTGAGGGCGTCCAGCGAGCGGTCGTCCTCGTCCCCGCCGAACTCGCCCCACCACGGATTGACGTGGTGCCCGCCCGCGAACCCGCTGTTGAGCAGGAAGTCCGAGAGCTGGTCCAGCAGGGCCTGCAGGTTCAGCGCGTCGGCCATGTTGCCGGTGTAGCGCGAGTAGCTCGTGAATCGCATGAGATGCCTCCGAGGGGCTTTGAACCGGACCGGCGGCGCACGTCGCGGGCCATCCCGGGGCGGTGGCGCGCCGGAAGGCCGTCTCGTAAGATAAGTCCCAACCAACCGTTTCGCACAGCAGGGGATACGAGGGACCACGGACGAGCAGATTCCAGGGACGGGCGCGCGCCGGCGGGGCCCCGTGCCCGGACCGGACGAGATGCGCGGCCCGCCCACGCAGCTGCCGGATGCCCCGGAGCGCCCGGCCGAGGTAGCAATCCCCGTCCGTGCGTTCGGGGCGCTGCGGCACCGCAACTTTCGCGTGTTCTACGTGGGCCAGCTGCTGTCGCTGGCGGGGACGTGGATGCAGAGCACGGCGCAGGGCTGGCTCGTGCTGGAGCTCACCAACAGCGCGCTGCTGCTGGGCGTGGTCACGGCCGTCACCTCGCTCCCCACGCTGCTCTTCAGCCTGTGGGCCGGCGATCTGGCCGACCGGCACGACAAGCGGCGCATCATCCTCATGGCGCAGTGCGTGGCCCTCTGCGCCGCGCTGGCGCTGGCCGTGCTGACGGACACGGACCGCATCACCTACGGCGCCCTCCTGGCCCTCGTCTTCGTGCTGGGGACGGCGAGCGCCTTCGAGATCCCTACTCGCCAGTCGTTCTTCGTGGACCTGGTGGGCCCGGCGGACCTGCCCAACGCCATTGCCCTCAACTCCGCGGCCTTCAACGCCACGCGCATCGTGGGCCCCGCCCTGGCGGGTCTCGTCATCGGCGCGGCGGGGGTGGCGGCGTGCTACTACGCGAACGCCGTGTCGTACGTGGCCGTCATCACGGGATTGCTGATGATGCGCCTGCCGCCGTGGGTGCCCCGGCCGCGGACGGCGAGCACGCTGGAGAGCATCCGCGAGGGGCTGGCGTACATCCGCTCGGACCGGCTGGTTCGCACGCTGGTGTGGCTGGTCGCGGGGATGTCGGTGACGGTGCTGCCGTACGTGATGCTGCTCCCCGTCTTTGCCCGCGACGTGCTCAAGGTGGGCGCGCCCGGCCTGGGCAGCATGCTTTCCGCGACGGGGGCGGGCGCGCTGGTAGCGGGGATGGGCCTGGCGGCCGGCCGGGTGCGGATTCCCCGCGGGCGGCTGATCATCGGTGCGGCGGTGTCGTACGCGCTGCTGCTGATGGCGTTCGCGCTGTGCACGTGGTTTCCGCTGTCGCTGGTGCTGCTGGCGCTGGCGGGGTTCACGATGATCCTGAACAACGCCAGCGTGAACGCGCTGCTGCAGAGCCGGGTGCCGGACCACCTGCGCGGGCGGGTGATGTCCGTGTACGTGTTCATGTTCATCGGGGTGAGCCCGCTGGGCGCGCTTCAGGCCGGCGCCGTGGCCCGGTGGTTCGGCGCGCCGATCGCGCTGGCGGCCGGCGCCGGCGCCCTGCTGTTGGTCATCGCGTGGATCGTGGCGAACGTGCCGGAGCTGGCCGCGGCGGAATGAAGGGCAGTGCGGGAGTGCGGGAGGGAACCAGACATGTGGGCGGCGTTCCATCCTGAGCGGGTGAACCCGCCGCTGGGACTGCCATAAGCCCTGTCTCGCGCTGACGCGCTCTGCGAACAGGGCTTCAACTGCATCAACGACAAACCCTGCCGGTGGCGTGGCACTCGCCCGTGACGGACCGTCCGCGCAGGCGGACTTCGTGTCGTCGTTGCGGCGAATTCATTCGCTCTGGCAGTGGGGCGGACGGGCGTCGGATCGATAGATCCAGGTTATGCGTCGCTGAAAATCTATGCATTTGTGCAACGGGGCGGGGATGGCGATCATTGTCGGGCAACGGCAGATGAGTCCACCCGCACCCCGGAGCACGACCGATGAAGTGGTACGAGCGCGAATACGGCTTCGAGCGCCAGCCCTACCCCCTGTTCCTGACGGACGTAGCCTGGTCCGCGGTGACGGTGATGACGGTGGCGGTGGGCCTGTTCCTCTTTGGCGCGGGCGTCGCGCCGATTGCGGTGGCCGGCACCGCGACCACGCTCCTGCTCGCGCGGATGGTCGTCCGCCGCGCCGCCCAGCACCGCGCGGAGACGGGCCTGGCGCTGGCCGGCAGCCGCGGATTCACGCCGCTGACAGGCTCGCGCCCCGCCGCCGGCATCTGACGCCCGGTTGTTGAGCGTCCCCGACCGGCCCCGCGCCCCACGGCGCGGGGCCGGTCCGTTCG
>DASQZE010000111.1:0-4679 GCA_035638875.1 Longimicrobium sp. | reverse complement strand
CCCTCGGCCTCCAGCGCCTCCTCGGACCGGTAGTCGTCGCCGATGGCGGAGATGGTGAGCAGCAGCGCGCTGTCTTCCGTGGCGCGGATGTCGTGCGCCTCGCCGGGGCCAAAGAACAGCACCTGGCCGCGGTTCAGCGTGTACTCCTCGCCGTTGGTGCGAAAGCGCAGCGCGCCCTGCACCACCTGCAGCGTCATGGGGCTGTCGGCCTGGTGCGTGCCGATCTCGTTGCCCTTCTTCATGGCGGTGAGCACCAGGCGAAAGCGGCCGCTCTTGGCCAGCGTGCGGCCCGCGCGCCCGCTGCGGGCGTAGGGCTCCTCGCCCTGCAGCGCGGCGATCTGCTCGTCCAGGTCAAAGGCCAGCACGGGTCCCGCGAGGGAACGGTTGATGGAGGACATTTCCGGCTCCGGTCCTTGTTATGGTCGTCCTGCTTCGGTCAGCCTGCTCGGATACCGCCATGGAATCGCAAACGCGGGACCGCGCTAGAAGTACGCCACGAATCCCGTGTACCACCGCCCCTCGCCGCCCTCTCCAGGCCACACGTATTCGATGGAAACCGCGTCCTCGAACAGGCTGAGCCCCACGCCGTACGACGAGCGCACCCCATCCGTCTCCGCCGCCCCCAGCCGCAGGAGCGATTCGCGCGCGTCGTCGCTCACCCGCGCCCACCCCGCGTCGCCGGAAAGCACCAGCGCGGGACGCAGGGGGGGAAAGAGAAAGAAGCCCGCGCGAAAGAGCGGCTCCTCGCCGTACGGCGGCAGGTGCAGCAGCAGCCGTCCGCGCCCCAGCAGCGCCGTGCTGCCGCCGAACTCGTTGCGCCCGTATCCGCGGAGTCCTTCAATTCCCCCGAAGCGAAAGAGGAACTGCGGCGGCGCCTCGCCCAGCACCGTCCCCGCGTCGCCGCGCGCGATCAGCGTCACGTAGCGCGAGGGAAAGCGCGCGGTCAGCAGCGCCGTGGCCCGCGACACGCCAAAGTCGCCCAACCCCTGGTCCGCCGTGAGCTGCGCGATCAGCCCGCCCCCTACGCCGAACGCGCCGGAGCCGCGGGCGTAGCGAAGCGTCCCCTCCACGGCGGCGTGCGTCCCGGGCTCCGCCGGCGCCAGCTCCGGAAAGTCGCCCGCCTCTCCGAACAGGAACCGGCCCGTGTTGCGCGACACTGAATCGTGCTGCTCCGCGCGCGCGCCCAGCCGCGCCAGCCAATTGCCGTTGCGCCGCGTGCCGAACACCTCCAGCCCCGCCGCGTCGTAGTAGTCGCGCACGTCGTAGCCGCCCAGGGCCGCGCCCAGCGAGTATCCCAGCTCCCACTGCAGCGGCGGGCGGAACGACGTCATGTCGCGCAGCCGGCGGTATCCGCCCACGTTCGCGCTGTACCGCGGCCCCGGCGCCACCGGGTCGCCCGGGTGCCAGCGGAACGCCAGCTCGCCGCGGGGGGTGGATTCAGCAAAGGCCCACCCCGCGTGCGCGTACACGCTCCAGTCGCGGCGCTCCGGGTCGCGGGGCTGAATGCGCGTCGCAACCCCCAGGAACGGGCCCTCCACCCGGTTGTAGCGGAACAGGTGGTCGGCGCGCTCGTAGCGGAGCGCCGCCTGGATCCCCTCCGTGCTCTCCGGCGGCCGCACGAACGCCACCAGGTCCGCAAAGTCGCCGATGTCCGTGGGCTCCCCCTCCGCCGGGGGCGCGCCGGCGAACGCGTCGTCCTGCAGGTCCATCACCAGGCGCACGCCCTGCTGCGGCGCGTCCCACCCCGTGTTCACCTCGAACCCCGAGAGCGTGGTGACGATGCGGATGGCCACGGCGCCCCCCAGCAGCGGCGACGCCACCTGGATCTCGCGCCGCTGGCGGTACGGCAGCCACCACTGTCCTTCCACGAGCGCGCTTTCCAGCTCGAAGAACACCCCCGTCTCCGTCACCACGAAGCGCCCGCCCCGCTCCGCGAAGCCGAAGCGCGCCCGGGCCACGGCCGCGCGGTCCACGTCCACCCAGAACGTCCCCGCCACCAGCCGCTGCGGCCCCGAGGTCTCCAGCGTTCCCGGCCGCGGGCGCACGGTCACGGGCACCAGGGTGGTGACGCCCGCGCTGGTGGTCACGCGCACGCGGCTGCCCGCCTGGTAGTGGTAGAAGTCGATGCCGCGCAGGGAAAAGGGGTGGATGGCCTGCGCCAGCTGCGTCCGCCCGCCCGGCGTGGCGCTGAGCGAAAAGACGTTGATGGTGTTGCCATACAGGTGGGGGATGATCCACGGCGCGTCCAGCAGCGACCCCAGCGTGTACGGCGCGGGCGCCAGCATGCGCACCCGGTGCCCGCGGATGGTCTGCTGCACGTCGCCGTCGCGCTCCCACTGCACCTGCCCCGCGAACTCGTCCACGGTCACGGGGAGCTCGCCGCCTTGCGCCGTGTCGCTCTGCAGGGACAGGTAGATGACGGCGCCCATGGCCGCGCGGTAGTCGTCCAGCCCCTGCGGCACCGTGGTGCCCGTCTGGATGACGCGCGTGACGAGCGTCCGCGTCTCCTGCGAGTCCCACACGCTGTCGGGCGCGAGGGTGTCCGCGGGGACGACGACGACGGGCGGGGCCGGCACCCGTGCCGAGTCCGGCCTGCCGAAGCGGATGGTGTCCCGCTGGGCGTGCGCGGGCGCGGCGATCCCCACCAGGAGCGCCGCGCCGAATATCGTGAGGAGCCTCATGCCGTCGGTCCGGATGCGTTGCGATGGCACGCCCGCGGCGCGCCTGTCCCCAACGACCGGCAAGCGGCGCGCCAGCCAGGCTCGCGACGTCGGGGCGAAGCGGCGTACCGCCCAGGCGAACGCTCAGCCCTTGATCCGCGGAGCCCGCCCATAGCGCGAGATCTGGTCGTGGGGAACGACGTCGATGAACGTGACGGTCTCCGCCTCCTCGAGAAAGATCAGCCGGTCGCCATCATTCCCCCGGGCTCCGCGGTAGTGCTTGTCCGGCTGGATGGGCTTGATGCGCAGGCCGGGCGTGGGCTGGCGCTTGATGACCTGCATTACCGCCGCGTCGCACTGGCGCTGCCGCTCCGCCGCAAGCCTGGCGTAGCTGGCCTCGAACCGGGCGGTCCAGTCTGCCGTCCTGGTGATGAAGGCGCTCGTACCCCTCGGCTACGTCGCCGCGAGCCGCGAGGAACGAGCGGCGAAGACGGCGGGGGAGAGGGCCTCCCCGTCGCAGACGGGGCCTGCTTCCCGCAACCTTGAGGAACAGCCAAGCTGATTTTGCCATCCTAGGAAAAAACCGCGATGAACAGCACCGCGGCCGCATCGATCCTCGTGGAATCCGGCTTTTGGTGACGGCGCAGGCCGCCAGTGTGAGGTTGTAGCCACGAATCATTCGCTCCTCCTCGCCGGGGTTCGCTCCTCCCCGCCAGTTCGCCCCGATGGATTCGATCCGTGGACGAAATCGAGCCGGCGCCCTCTGCAACAGAGGACACCGGCTCGATGGCCGCACGAGGGGTCAGCGCAGATGGCCTCGGGCGAGTACGCGGGAAAGAACATCCTGATTCGTCTCCCGGGATCAGGAGCGGAGTGGATGCCTCTCCGAAAAAACCGCGATCAACAGCGTCACGGCCGCATGGCTCCTCGTGAAATCCGGCTTTTGGTGTCAGCGCAGGCCGACAGTGTGAAGTTGTAGCCGCGAATTATTCGCTCTCCTCTCGCGTCCCGATCGTCTGATGCCCGACGAAGACGAGCCGGCGCCGCGCAGCAGCGACGCGCGGCTGCCGGGATCGCGGGCGACGCTGAAGTAGCCTTCGCCCTCCAGCGTGACGGTTCGCCCGTCCGGCCCGAAGTCCGCCGGGTAGCGGAGCCGGCTGCCGGGCGCGAGCTGCACCTCCGTGCCGTCGGCCAGGACGATGCGGGCGCGCTGCCCCGCGGCCGTCGCCACCTCCCGTTGGGGCGCGGCGGCGGGCGGGCAGGGAAGAGGCCCAGCCCGCCCGCCGTCGCGGCGCCGCCCGCAAGCAGGACGACGGCGGCCGCGGCGCGCAGCCAGGGCGTGGCGCGCCGCGGGGCCGGGCGCCGGCGCAGGGGGATGACGGGCGTCTCCGCGGGCTTCGCGTCCGCGGCGCCGATGCGGGCCTGCACCCGCGCGAACGCCTGGTCGGTATCCCAACGCGGTCCACCTTCCGCCGCCGTCCAGGTGTCGCTCAGCTCGGTCAGCAGCTCCCGGTGCGCCGGGTCCGCCGCGGCCCATTGCTCCACGGCGGCGGCCTCGGACGGGGCGGACTCGCCCGCCAGGTAGCGCGCCAGCCGCGCCCATGCGGCGTCGTCGAGCCCGTACTCGGGCTCCTGGTCTTCAGGTGTGATGCGCATGATCCGGGGACCGCGGCCGATGATTTTGTCCACGTTTTGGAACGCCCACCCTCACAACAACCGGGAGGGCGCTACACCCTTACAAATGGGTGAAACGAATGCCGAAGATCGTCAGCGACCCGCTCGTACCGCGGCGATGATCGGGTACGAGGCTGTCTACTGATTTCCACGATTGATCGTGCACACGGAGTTTTACTGCTGTCTCATACCAGATTCTCTGATTGACTGTGCATTCATGCTTCAAAGAAGTTCTCACACAGGGGGAAAGAGGACACGGGGAACAGATCCAGTCTTGCTGTTCTCCGTGACCTCTTTCCCCCTGTGTGAGACAGCAGTAATACTCCGCATGCACAATCAACCGTG
>DASQZE010000110.1:0-6817 GCA_035638875.1 Longimicrobium sp. | reverse complement strand
CGCGAGAACCAGGGCGTCGGCAGGCGCCGGCAGGCGTCGCTGCGCAACGGGGGCCCTCTCCCCCGCCGGACCTTTCGCTCGTTCCTCGCGACGGCCGGCGACCCCTCCCCCAACTTCGGCCCAACTTCGGGGGAGGGGTTGGGCGCGGGGGGGTTCCGTGTGCGCAGCGGGGTACGTGACCGGTCAGGCTGCGACGCGTCCATCCCGCACGGATGCTCGCGATGGAGCACGAAGGTCTCCCCCTCTCCCGCGCAGTTTGCGGGAGAGGGGGCCGGGGGGTGAGGGGCCCCACGAAGCGGGCGCCGTAGAACTTCGCCCGTGACGGGACGCTGCCCCACCCCCCACACGCAAACCGGCCCTCCCCCGGAATTTCCGAAGAAGGGCCGATCCACGTCCATCATCCACTCACCGCACCGGCGAAGCTCAGCCGTTGATGCGCTCGCCCAGCCAGTTGACGATCTCGTCCTGCGACAGGCGCGTCTGCTCCATGGTGTCGCGGTCGCGGATGGTGACGGTGCCCTGCTCCATCGTCTCGCCGTCGATGGTGATGCAGAACGGCGTCCCCGCCTCGTCCTGGCGGCGGTAGCGCCGGCCGATGGCGCCCGCCTCGTCGTAGAAGCTGGGGATGCCGCGGCGGCGCAGGTCCTCGTGGATCTTCGCCGCGCGTTCCGGCATGCCATCCTTCTTGACCAGCGGAAACACGCCGGCCTTGAGGGGCGCCAGCGACGGCTTGATGCTCAGCACCACGCGCGTCTCGCCCTCCACCTCCTCCTCGCGGTACGCATTGGCCAGCACGGCCAGCGTAACTCGGTCCGCGCCCACGGAGGTCTCGATGATGTACGGGATGTACTTCTCGTTGTTGGCCGCATCCACGTACTGCAGTTTTTTGCCGCTGTACTCCGCGTGGCGGGTCAAGTCGAAGTCCGTGCGGTTGTGGATGCCCTCGATCTCGCCCCACCCGCCGTCACCGATGGTGCCGCCGAAGAAGAACTCCACGTCGCCCGCGGCGCTGGCGTAGTGCGCCAGCTTTTCGTGCGGGTGATAGCGCAGCCGGTCCGGCGCCAAGCCCATCACGTCCGTGTGCCACTTGAAGCGCGCCTCGCGCCACTTCTCGAACCACTCCGCGTCCGTGCCCGGCTTGACGAAGAACTGCATCTCCATCTGCTCGAACTCGCGCGTGCGGAACGTGAAGTTTCCGGGCGTGATCTCGTTGCGGAACGCCTTGCCGATCTGCGCGATGCCGAACGGGACCCGCTGCCGTGCGGCCTGCTGCACGTTCAGAAAGTTGACGTAGATGCCCTGCGCCGTCTCCGGCCGCAGGTACACCAGGTTGGCCGAGTCCTCGGCCGGCCCCATGAACGTCTTGAACATGAGGTTGAAGTTGCGCGGCTCCGTCCACTCGCCGCGCTTGCCGCAGCTGGGGCACTGCGCGTGCGCCAGGTCCTCCGCGCCCGTCTCGGAGAGCAGCGTATCCACGCGAAAGCGACGGTGGCAGTTGCGGCACTCCACCAGCGGGTCGGTGAACTCGGCGATGTGGCCGCTGGCCTCCCACACGCGCGGGTGCATGAGGATGGCGGCATCGAGCCCCTCGATGTCGTCGCGCTCGTGCACCATGGCGCGCCACCACGCGTCCTTGACGTTGCGCTTGAGTTCCACGCCCAGCGGGCCGTAGTCCCACACGCTCCCCGTGCCGCCGTAGATCTCGGACGACTGGAAGACGTATCCCCTGCGCTTGCTCAGGGAAACGAGCTTTTCCATCAGGTCGTGGTCCGCCATGCCTTGCTTTGCCGATTGCGCAGATGTGCCGGTAGGCGCCCGTGTGCGTGGGACACCGTCGAGGTCGGGAATGAAGAGCGGGGATGATAACCGGCGCGGTGCGGCGCCGCAATTCGGCCGGCGTGCGGGTTTCGGCGCGGGGGAGTGCGGGCGGATGGCCCAGAGGTGGACGAACTGCGGGGTACAGGGGACAGGTTACAGGGGACGGCCAGCAACGGCCGGAGCGACGATCATCGGGGAAGAACCGTCGCGGCGCAGGCTCCGGCGGCGCCCCCACCCGCTCCCCAAAACCCCTGGGGGAGGTGAACTCCATCCCCGCTCGAACAGTCATTCCCAAGAAAGCGCCGCCGGCACGTCGTTCCTGCACATGATCCAGAGTGACTGCGGGCGATGGGGATCGTCAGGGCAGGCAGAGAACGCTGCGCGCCAGGCCGGCGCCGCCGACCCGACCAGGCAGCAACGATCGCATGTATCCAAGTGACGACAGCGCCCTCCGTGTACGCCTGCTGACCGCCCGGTGCCGCGCGGCCCGCGAGCGGCTGCAGCAGCGGCTCCAGGCGGACAGCGCGGTCCGCGACGGCGCGGTCGAACAGGAACGCCGGGCCGGGTCGTCTCCCGCACTCACCTGGATCACGAAAATTCCGGGGCAGGACGAACGCTGAAGGGGGCCGGCGCGCATCGCCGGCCCCCTTCGTCATCCCCCATCCCGGCAGCGGTCACCCCGCCGGAAGCTCAATCCGCCGGTCGATCTCGATGGCTTCCAGGAACGCCGCGTCGTGGCTGACGACGAGCAGCGCGCCGTCGTACCCGCGCAGCACCTGCTCCAGCGCCTCCAGGCTGTCCAGGTCCAGGTGGTTGGTCGGTTCGTCCAGCAGCAGCAGGCGGGGCGGATGCCAGCCGTTCAGCGCGCAGGCCAGCGCCGCGCGCAAACGCTGCCCGCCGCTGAGCGAGCCTGCGGGCTGGTGCACGGCATCACCCTCGAACAGAAAGCGGGCGAGCGCGTGGCGGGCCGCCGTCTCGTCCACGTCCGGGTTGGCCGCGCGGTAGTTCTCCAGCACGGAGGCGTCGTCCCGCAGCCGCCGCGAGTGCTGGTCGAAGAAGGCGATCTCCTCCGCGGGCAGGCCCCGCCGCACGGTGCCGGAATCCGGCGCCAGCTCCCCCGTCATCAGCCGCAGCAGCGTCGTCTTGCCGCTCCCGTTCGGCCCCATGATGGCGACACGCTCGGGCCCGGTGATCCGCAGCGACACACCGTCCACCACGGGCAACGCGGCGCCGGGATGCGCGTACGTCACCGCGTCCAGCTCCACGACGACCTTCCCGGCCGGGACGGCGGAGGAGGGGAGGTCCAGCGCGAGCCGCGCCTGCTCGTCCACGCGCTCGCGGGCCGCTTCCCGGCGCGCGCGTCCGTCCTCCACCAGCCGCGCACCCGTCTCGCGCACGCGGGCGCCGGTGCCCTCGGCGCGCTCCTTCATCATCCCGAGCATGATCTTCGGGATGCCTCCCTCTCCGGCCAGTCGCTTGCCCCGATGGTCACGCCGCGCCTGCCGCTCGCGCATCTGCTGCGCCTCGCGCCGGGCAGCGCGCAGGGCGGATTCCGCGCTGGCCAGCTCGCGCGTAGCCGCATCGGCCTCTGCCGCGCGCTGGGCACGGTACAGGTCGTATCCGCCGCCGTAGACGCGCGCGCCGCCCGGCGTCAGCTCCACGATGCGGTCCATCCGCCCCAGCAGCCCGCGGTCGTGGCTCACGGCCAGCAGCCCGCCCGTCCACCCCTCCACGAACGCGTACAGCGCATCGCGGCCGGCCGCGTCCAGGTTGTTGGTGGGCTCGTCCAGCAGCAGGAAGTCCGGCTCCGCCAGCAGCACCCCGGCCAGGGCCACGCGCGTGGCCTCGCCGCCGCTCACGTTCAGCATGGGGCGGTCGAGGTCCAGGTGAGACAGGCCCAGCCGCGCCAGGCCGGCCTCCGCCCGCTCGCGCAGGTCCCAGTCGGCGCCGACGGCATCCAGGTCCTCGGGGGATGCATCGCCGGCCAGCACGCGGTCCACCCGCGCCAGGCGATCGGCGATGCCCAGCACGCCCGCGAGCGGCTGGCCGGCGCGCACCTGGAAGTCCTGGGGCAGGTAGCCGATGGATCCCGCGCGCACGACGGTGCCCGCAGACGGGCGCAGCTCGCCCGCCAGCAGGCGCACGAGGGTGCTCTTGCCGGTGCCGTTGGCGCCCGTCAGCCCCGTGCACTCGCGCCCGAAGCCGAGGGTGAGATCAGAAAAGAGGGTGCGGCCGTCAGCCAGCGAAAAGGCCAGCCGCTCCGCGACGACGCGAAGGTCGTTGGGATGAGTAGACATACACGAATGCTCCGGTCCTGACGGTGAAAGAAGGGTGAACACCGGTCAGGATCAGCCGCATGCGTTGTCTCTCGTCTGGTGAGAAGAAGGCCCGCCGGGTCCGGGTTGCCGGATGCGGCGGGCGAGGGAAAGATGCCGGGATAAGGGCGGAAGTCAAGCCTGCCACATGACTTCCGGCATCCGCCCGAGCGGCTGAAGCCGCCGCAACGACCGCGGAAAGCCTCACGAACTGCGTGAGGCTTCACGGCGGCCACCGGCTGGCGTGCACTCAACCGAATGCGGCACGAGCTGTCGGCGAAGGCCGACATCGCGCTTTCCGAGCCGCGAATTCATTCGCCGGGCGGGGGTTGCCGGCGGTACAAACCCGGCGTCACGCACCTGGGCTCGACGGTGCCGCAACGACCGCGAAAAGCCCGCAAAACCGCGCAGCGCCACACCGACGGAGATCCGCCGGGGTGCACTCACCCGAATGCGGCACGAGCCGTCGGCGAAGGCCGACATCGCGCTTTCCGAGCCGCGAATTCATTCGTCGGGCGGAGGTTGCCGGCGGTACAGACCCGGCGTCACGCACCTGGGTTCGACGGTGCCGCAACGACCGCGAAAAGCCCGCAAACCACGCGGGGCCACACCGACGGAGATCCGCCGGGGTGCACTCACCCGAATGCGGCACGAGCTGTCGGCGAAGGCCGACATCACGGTTTCCGAGCCGCGAATTCATTCGCCGGGCGGAAGTTGCCGGCGGTACAGACCCGGCGTCACGCACCTGGGCTCGACGGTGCCGCAACGACCGCGAAAAGCCCGCAAAACCGCGCAGGCCACACGGGCGGAGATCCGCCGGGGTGCACTCAACCGAATGCGGCACGAGCTGTCGGCGAAGGCCGACATCACGGTTTCCGAGCCGCGAATTCATTCGCCGGGCGGAGGTCGCGCCCGGCACAGACGCGGCGACGAGGCACGGAGACCGCGTCGGCACGAAACATCCGCCGATGCGAAAAACGCCCGCGACTCCGGGGAGCCGCGGGCGTTCGTCATCCATCGTCCAGCCGTCGCGGATCAGCCGGTCCTGGCGACCTCGCGCGACAGGCGGTACATCTCGGACGCGCGGTCGTGGTTGCCCTTGCGGTCATAGGCGATGCCCATGGCGTAGTAGGCCTTTGTGTTCTCGGGCACCAGCCGCACGGCTTCTTCCAGCGCCTCCAGGGCCGCGTCGCTCTCCGCCATCTGGTTGAGCGCCTCGCCCAACACCAGGAACGCGGGGCCGTGGCCGGGATCCAGTTCCACGGCGCGGCGCAGGGCCGTGGCCGCGGCAGCGTACACGCCCTTCTTGAAGAGCGTGTTGCCCAGCTGGAAGTTCACCTCCACGCTGTCCGGCGCCAGCTTGGCCGCCCGGCGCAGCTCCTTCTCCGCCGCGTCGTACTTTCCTTGGGCAAAGAGCACGGCGCCCAGCCCCACGGCCGCGCGAAGGTTGTCCGGCTGCGCCGCGGCCACGGCCGCGAACGCATCGGCCGCGTCGGCGTGGCTGCCCTCGGAAAGCAGCGACTCGGCACGCTCCAGCTTGGCCGCCAGCGGATCGGGACCGTTGGCCGACGGCTCGCCCGCGCGACCCTTGCGAGACGCCCCGCGTTTGCGGGGCGCGTCGTCCACGGCCGCGGCGTCCTGCTCCTCGTGCTTCCCGGCTTCGTCCTCCGCCTTCATCATCCGAGCCAGTTCCGCTGCAAAGTTCCACGGGCGAGTCCGGCACCTCCGGCCCTGCCAGCGCCCATCATCCGTCCGTTTCGCCGCGCACCCACGCACAGTACGGCGCCAACCCGTCCGTCACTTCCGTAACGACCAGTTCCGGAACCTGATACGGATGCAGTTGCGGCAATCGCTCCTTCAAACGCTGGACCAGCGCGCGGCGCGTCTTCATCAGCAGCAGCACCTCGGCATCGGCCTGCACCTCGCCCTGCCAGCGGTAGATGGACGTGAGCCCCGGCACCAGGTTGGCGCAGGCGATCAGCCGTTCATCCACCAGCGCGCGGGCAATGCGGGCAGCGTGCTCGGCGTCCGGTGCGGTGGAAAGCGCCAGCACCAGGTCCGACGCGCCGTCCGGCGCTTCCGTCACAGGTCCAGCTGCAGCTCCGACGGCGCGCCTTCGCCCTCGCCGGTGATGTCGGCCAGTGTCTGCTTTGCGTGCGCCACGTGCCGCGCCGCATTGGGAGACACGGGGGGCCTTGCAAGGAACGCACGCAGGTGCGCCACAGCGGCATCCTGGCTGCCCTGCTGCAACAGCAGGAACGCCAGCCCGTAGTGGGCGCCGCTTGCATGGGGCTTGAGCTCCAGCACGCGGCGGTACGTCTTGACCGCCTCGTCCGTCATGCCGATGCGCGTGTACGTCACGGCGATCTGCTGAAGGACGTCGGTGTCGTTGGGGGCTTCGCGCAGGGCCAGCCGGAACGAGGTGAGCGCCTCGTGGAACTTCTCCTGCTGCAGCAGCGCCGCCCCTTCCTCGTAATAGTCGGGTTCCCGTTCTCGCGAATCGGAACGGCCTCCGATCAAATTCGTGAGCCAGGACATAGCCACGACGTAGGAGATTCGATGGGGAGAAGCGCCGCGGGTGCGGCAGCCGCGATACCCGGTGGGTCGCGCGGCCCGGGCCGCGGCCGCGCCTCCGAAGCGTCCAAAGGTATGCTGCCGGACCCGCCCCGCGCAACGGGGGCGAA
>DASQZE010000109.1:0-2695 GCA_035638875.1 Longimicrobium sp. | reverse complement strand
CCCGCGGCCCAGCCGCAGCCGCAACGCCCGGCCCCGCAGCAGCAGCGTCCGCCGGCGCAGCAGCCCAGCCGGCCGCCCGCGCAGCAGCCGAGCCGACCGGCGCCCCAGCCGCAGCGCCCGCAACCGCAACCGCAGCAGCCTCCTGCACAGCAGCCGCCGCCGGCGCAGCAACAGCCGCCAGCGCAGCCGCCGGTGATCCAGCCGCCGCAGCCGGAGCCGGAGCCCCCGGTGATCGTCATCCCGGCCCGGCCCGAGGGGCCGCGCGACACCATCTTCTTCCCCACCCCGCCGGGCGCGGCGCGTCGGTAGGGCTGGCCTGGCAGCAACGCACGCACCCTCTCCCGCAGCTCGCGGGGAGGGTGCGTGCGTGTCGGCTCGATCCTGGCTCCGGCGTCTCGAATCCTGGATGGGTGAGAGTCGGCGGCGAGTCCGGCTCCCGGTGCGCCCCCACCCGGGCTCGTAAACCTCGCAAACCCTCCCCCAAACAACCCTGGGGGAAGGTTGAGCCACGGGCGAGATTCGTCCGCAGAGCCGGCTACGAGGCAGGCGGAGTAGATTCCTCGGTCGGCACCAAAGCACTGCACGCGATGAGGTTACCGGCGGCGCCTCCCTCGGAATGACAGTCACGCCGGGGGATGGTATGGCATCGAACGCCGTCGCAGTTCTCCCCCGGCGCAGTTTGCCGGGGGAGGGGGCCGGGGGGGGGACGCTACCCCGCCGCCGCCGCGTCCGCCGCCTCGCGATACGCCAATCCCCACTCGCTCATGGCGGCGATCACGGGGCGCAGGCGGTCGCCGGCCTGGGCGAGCGCGTACTCCACCTTGGGCGGGATCACGGGATACACGGTGCGGATGATCAGCCCGTCCGCCTCAAGCTCGCGGAGCTGCTGCGCCAGCATCTTGTGGGTGATGTCGCCCAGGGCGCGGCGCAGCTCGCTGTAGCGCAGGGTGCCGTCCTGGAGCTTCCACAGGATCAGCACCTTCCACTTGCCGCCGATGGCGCTCAGCGTGAGCTCCACCGGGCAAAAATATCCGCGCCCCGCGATCTCGAAGTTGTCCGGCATCCCGCACCCCGCTCACCAAAAGGGTAGTATCGCACAATATCGTGCGTTCTTCCGCAAACGAACCGTATCGATCTTATTCAATCACGCGGCAGGAATCAACCGACATCGAACGGAACCAGGGGATCGGACCATGTACGTGATCACGGGAGCAACGGGCAACACGGGCGGGCGCATTGCCGGGGCCCTGCTGGATGCGGGACAGCCGGTGCGCGTGGTGGGGCGCAGCGCCGGGCGGCTGCAGGCGCTGGTGGATCGCGGGGCCCAGGCTGCCGTCGGCGACCTGCACGACGGGGAGTTCGTGGCGGGGGCGTTTGCCGGCGCCACGGCCGTGTACGCCATGATCCCGCCCAACTTTGGCGCGGACGATTTTCGCGCCTACCAGAACGGCGTGGCGGATGCGCTGGTGGAGGGTGTGCGGCGGGGCGGCGTGCGGCGCGTGGTCACGCTCAGCAGCGTGGGTGCGCACCTGCCGGAGGGCGCGGGCGTGGTGCAGGGCATCCACGACATGGAGCAGAAGTTCGATGCGCTTTCCGGCGTGGACGTGCTGCACCTGCGCGCCACGTACTTCATGGAGAACCTGTTCATGCAGATCGGCTCCGTAAAGCAGATGGGTGCGTTCGGGGGCGCGCTGAGGGCGGACCTGCGCTTTCCCATCGTGCACACCAGCGACATCGCGGACGTGGCCGCGCGACGGATGCTGGACGGAGGATGGACGGGCACGCAGGCCGAGTACGTGCTGGGCGCGGAGGATGTGGACTCTCGCCAGGCGGCGAAGGTGCTGGGGAGCGCCATCGGCCGGCCGGAGCTGGACTACGTGGAGATCCCGTACGCGGACTTTCAGCAGGTGCTGGCGGGGGCGGGGGCGTCGCCGGACGTGGCGCGGCTGTACGTGGAGTTCATGCGTGGGATGAACGACGGCCGCATCCTGGAGCAGGCCCGCCGCACGCCGGCAAACACGACGCCCACGCGCCTGGCGGATTTCGCCCCCGTGTTCGCGGGTGCGTTTTCGCACGCGTAGGCCGAGCCGCCCCACCACCCGGCTGGTGGATGCGGTCCCGTGCGCGTGAGCGAGGTCTCGTCACGCCCCCACCCGGGCTCGTAAACCTCGCCCACCCTCCCCCCCAAACCCTGGGGGAGGGTGGGTCGAAGGCGGAGATCACGGGAGGAAGCCGCTCACCAGGCAGGCGGAGCAGATTCCTCGGTTGGCGCCAAAGCCCGGTCCGCGATGAGGTTACCGGCGGCGCCTCCCTCGGAATGATACCGAATTTCACGATTCATTGTGCACACGGAGCTTTACTGCCGTCTCACGCGGAGGCGCGGAGAACTGCAGAGACGACAACGGATTGAAATCACACAGAGGAACAGAGGAACAGGGGTAACAGAGAACCTTTCGTCGTACTCTGTTACCTCTGTTCCTCTGTGTGAGATTGCTGTCTCTCATCTGTTCTCCCGCGTCCTCCGCGCTCTCCGCGTGAGGCCATTCTTAGAACTTTGAGTGCACACTCAATTCGGACATCCGGTATGACACTTCCGCTGGGGCGGATGAATGGCGTCGAACGCCGTCGCAGTTCTCCCCCGCTCCGCGGGCGGGAGGGGGAGAACTGCGACGGCGTTCGACGCCATTCATCCGCC
>DASQZE010000108.1:0-4879 GCA_035638875.1 Longimicrobium sp. | reverse complement strand
CCTGCTCTGGCATCCGCTCTACCACGAGGGCGGCATCGCGCGCCCCCGCGGCGGCAGCGGAATGCTGACGCAGGCGCTGGCCCGCTGCATCGAGGCGCACGGCGGCTCCGTGCACGTGGGTGCCCCCGTGGAGCGGATCATCATCGAGAACGGCCGTGCGGTCGGCATCGAGACGCGCGACGGCGGATGCACGGCGCGGGCGGTGCTCAGCGGCGCGCACGTGCAGGAGACGCTGGGCCGCCTGCTGCCGGACGCGCACCGGCCGGAGGGGGTGGGGCGGATGCGCGTGGGCAACGGATTCGGCGCCGTGCTGCGGCTGGCGCTGCGGGAGCCCGTCTCCTACACCGCGTTGCCGGGGCGCGAGGCGCGCGTGGGCCTCCAGCTGCTGTGCCGCGACCGCAAGCAGATCGGCGACGCGTATGCCGACTTCCTGCGCGGCGACCCGGCGAGCCATCCGCCCATCGTCGCCATGACCTTCAGCGCGGTGGATGATTCGCTGGCCCCGCCGGGGGGCGAGGTGCTGTGGCTGTGGGCGCAGTACTACCCGTACGAGATGTCCGGCGGCAAGGACTGGGACACGATCTCCGACGCCGTGGCGGACCGCATCCTGGACACCTTCGAGAAGTACGCGCCGGGGACGCGCGACAAGGTGGTGGGGCGGATGTTCCAGCATCCGCTGGCGCTGGAGCGCGAGCTGGGGCTGCCGCGCGGCAACGTGATGCACCTGGAGATGAGCCTGGACCAGATGTTCGGGCTGCGGCCCATGGCGGGGATGGCGAACTACAAGTCGCACCTCAAGGGGCTGTACCTGACGGGTGCCAGCACGCACCCCGGCGGCGGCATCATGGGCGCGTCCGGCCGCAACGCCGCGCGCGTGCTGCTGAAGGATTTGGAGAAGCGGAAGGTGTAGATCGAAGCGCGATGCCGAGGGTGGCCCTCACCCGGCTCGTTCCTCGCCACCCTCTCCCACAAACTGCGTGGGAGAGGGTATAGACATCGAACGGACTCCCGCGCTGGAGGGCCGGCTTTCCGGAGAGGCCGGCCCGCACGGCGCGTGGCCTCCGCCTCCAGCCCGGCCGCCATCCAGACGAGCGAATGAATTCGCCGCTGGACCAGCACGAAGTCCGCCTTCGCGGACTGCCCGTGCACACACCAACCCGGTGCACCAAAGCGCAGTTCACGCAGTTGGAAGCCCTGTTCGCAGAGCGCGTCAGCGCGAGACAGGGCTTACCGCTGTCCCAGCGGCGGCTTTAGCCGCTCAGGATGGATCCGTGCGATCGCTGCACGGACTCGACCGCGCGTCAGTCTCAATGCGTGTCCATCCCACCCCCGCCCTCCATCTCCCCGATCCGCCGCTCCAGGAACCGCCGCTCCGGCTCCTGCCGCGCCAGCTCCAGCGCGCGCCCGTACGCCGCGCGCGCATCCGCCGTGCGGCCCAGGCGGCGGCACAGGTCCGCGCGGGCGGAGTGCGCGAGGTGGTAGTCGCGCAGCGCGCCGCGCTCCAGCAGCGCATCCACCAGCGCCAGTCCCGCCGCGGGTCCGTCGCGCATGGCCACGGCCGCCGCGCGGTTCAGCTCCACCACGGGCGAGGGATCGGCGCGCAGCAGCACGTCGTACACGCCCACGATCTGCGGCCAGTCCGTCGCCGCGGCCGCCGGCGCCTCGGCGTGCACGGCGGCGATGGCGGCCTGCAGCGCGTACGGCCCAAAGCGCCGCGACCGCAGGGCCCGCTCGGTCAGCGCGCATCCCTCCGCGATCATCGCCCGGTCCCACAGCGCGCGGTCCTGGTCCGCCAGCAGCACCAGCTCCCCGTCCGCGGACGTGCGGGCGGCGCGCCGCGACTCGTGCAGCAGCATCAGCGCGAGCAGCCCGGACACCTCCGGCTCCGGCAGCAGCTCCGCCAGCAGCCGCCCCAGCCGGATCGCCTCGCCGGACAGGTCCGCGCGGGTGAGCGACGCGCCCGACGAGGCGGAATATCCCTCGTTGAACACCAGGTAGACCACGTGCAGCACCGCGTCCAGCCGCTCCGGCAGGTCCGACAGCGCGGGCACCTCGTAGGGGATGCGCGCGGCGCGGATCTTGGCCTTGGCGCGCACGATCCGCTGCGCCAGCGTGGGCGCGCCGGTCAAAAAGGCGCGCGCGATCTCCTCCGTCGTCAGCCCGCACACCTCGCGCAGCGTCAGCGCGATCTGCGCGTCCGGCGACAGCGCGGGGTGGCAGCAGGTGAACACGAGCCGCAGCCGGTCGTCCTCCACCCCGTCGTCATCCACCTCCACCGGCTCCGTCGCGGCGGCGTACATCTGCTCCGCGACGTCGGCCTGCCGCGCATCGAAGCGGGCGCGCCGGCGGATGGCATCGATCGCCTTGAAGCGGCCCGTGGACACGAGCCACGACCGCGGATTGGCCGGCACCCCGTCGCGGGGCCACTTCTCCACCGCAGCCGCGAACGCATCGTGCAGCGCCTCCTCCGCCCGGTCGAAGTCCCCCAGCAGGCGGATGAGCGTCGCGAGCACACGGCGCGACTCGGCGCGGTAGACGGCATCCACCGCCTGCCGCGCGTGCGCCCCCGCGACCTCATCCATCATCATCCTGCCTGGCCGAAGTCCACCACCGGCCGCACCTCGATGCAGCCCGTGCGCGCCGCAGGAATGCGCGCCGCCACCTGCACCGCCTCGTCCCGGTCCCGCGCCTCGATCAGGTAGAAGCCGCCCAGCTGCTCCCGGGTCTCCGCGAACGGGCCGTCCGTCGTGGAAAGCTTGCCGTTGCGGATGCGCACGGTGACCGCCGCCGCCACCTCGCGCAGCGCCTCGCCGGCGATGTGGTGGCCGCCGGCGGCGATGCTCTCGCCCGCGCCCAGGCACTCGGCCAGGTAGGCGCCGGATTCGGACGGGGGCATGGCGCCCCAGTCCCGCTCCTCGTCGTAGATCAGGCACAGGTACTTCATCGTGGCTCCCGTCGGGCTGGATGGATGGATGGAATCGAACGGGCGGGAACGCGGCGGGCCCGGCACAAATCCACCCGCACCGGGCCCGCCGCGCCGGCAGCCTTAAATCATCTCGCCGAAGTCGACGATCGGCCGCACCTCCACGCTGCCGATGCGCACCGACGGGATCTTCGCGGCCACCTGGATGGCCTCGTTCAGGTCCCGCGCCTCGACCAGGTAGAACCCGCCCAGCTGCTCCTTGGTTTCCGCGAACGGACCGTCCGTCGTGGTCACCTTGCCGTCGCGAATGCGCACGGTGGTGGCCGTCGCGACCGGCTGCAGCGCCTCGCCCGCGACGTACTGTCCGGCGGCCCGGATGCCGTCCGTGAACTCCATGTACTCGGCCATCTCCGCGTCGGCCTCGGCCTTGGACATGGCTTCCCACAGCTTCTCGTCGCCGTAGATCAGGCACAGGTACTTCATGGGGATTCTCCCGTATGGAAAGGTGGATGAAGATCGTCGTACGCAGATGGTCGAACGGGAAAGGCGGAAATCGACATCCACCCCACGACGGATGGCGATCGGGACGTTTCGCAGCGTGGAATGACGCAACAAGCACCTTGCAGGACAGGATATGCACGGCATCCTTGCAAAACGGATGTCGCTCCGCTTCTTTCACGTCGCCACGACAACCCTGGCTGCCGGTCCGGGCCAGCTACCTGCAACGGAAGAATAGGGCATGAACAAGCTGCGCCTGAAGCTGGACGATCTCCGCGTCGACACCTTTGCCACGAGCGGAGGCGCCGGCGGCGAGCAGGGCACGGTCCGGGGCCATGGAGGGGACAGCATCTACGAGGTGTGCGAGGCTCTCCCGTGGGACTACACGGAGGTGAACTGTCCGCCGCACACCCAGGCCGCCAGCTGCTATGGCTCGTGTTACAACAGCTGCAACGGAAGCTGCTACAACACCTGCTATACGTACAACCAGCACACCTGCGCGAACGCCTCGTGCCAGCCCTGCTACCCGGTGCCGGACGAGCCGTAGCCCCGGGCAAAGTCCCTCGCACGACGCAGCGTCCGCGGACCCGTTCTCCGCGGACGCTGCTTTCATGCGCGCCATGCTCTTCCGCCGGCGCAGCCGGGTCCGCCGGAACGAGCGCGCGGATCAGCTGTCGCGGTACGGAACCTCGATCACCAGCCCGTCGTACGCGGCGACGACCTCGGGAAAGACGGCGCGGGCCTCGCGCTCCAGGATGCGCGGATCGTCCGCGTAGCGCGGGCTAAAGTGCGTGATGGCAAGCCGCAGCGCCCCGGCGGACGCGGCGATCTCGGCCGCCTCGCGCGCGGTGCTGTGGCCCGTCTGCCCCGCGCGATCCGCCTCGTCCTGCGCGAAGGTGGCCTCGTGGATGAGCAGGTCGGCGCTGCGGGCGTGCTCGCGGGTGGGGGCGCAGGGGCGCGTGTCGCCCGTGTACACCACGCGCCGCCCCGGCCGCTCCGCGCCCACGATGTCCTCCGCGCGAAACACGCGGCCGTCCCACTCCACCGGCTCGCCGTGGTGCAGCTTGCCCCACAGCGGCCCCTCGGGAATCCCCAGCTCGCGCGCCCTGTCGGCGTTGAACCGGCCCAGGCGCGGGTGCTCCACGATGGCGTACCCCAGCGACTGCCCGCCGCGGTGGCTCGTCTTGAACGGGACGATGTCGTACACCCCGCGCTGCACGGCCTCGCCCGGCGCCAGCTCGTGGATGCGCACCTCGAACGGCACCCGCTCCACCCCCAGCTCCACTGCCTGCCGCAGCGTGTCCTCCGTCCCCCGCGGCGTCCACAGGTCCACCGGCTCCTCGCGCGCCTGCAGCCCCAGCGTGCGCAGGAGGCCGATGACGCCCAGGAAGTGGTCCGCGTGCAGGTGCGTGAAGAAGATGTCCCGGAACGCGAACCCCGTCCCGTAGCGCATCATCT
>DASQZE010000107.1:0-3765 GCA_035638875.1 Longimicrobium sp. | reverse complement strand
GCTTTCTCTCGGCAAGAAAATCCTCCAGCTCGTCCAGGCCCCACGTGTTCAGCACCTGCGGTGCGGTGAGCCACGCCTTGCGCGCGACGTTCACCCCGTACATCACGTTCCCCAGCGCCCCCACGGAGTGCGCGTCGGGGTTGATGGGCACCAGCACGCCCTTTTCGGCGGCGTACCGGGCGTTCTTCCAGTCCACGTCCAGCCGGTTGGGGTCGGCGTTGATCTCCACGCAGGTGCCGTGTTCCGCCGCCGCGTCGATCACCGCGCACGCATCCACCGCATACCCCGCGCGCCGCAGCAGCAGCCGCCCCGTCGCGTGCCCCAGCATGGTGATGTGGGGATTGGACACGGCGCGGATCAGCCGCCGCGTCTGCTCCTTCTCCGTCAGGGCGAAGTTGCTGTGCACGGAGCCCACCACGTAGTCGAACGAGCGCAGCACGTCGTCGGCGTAGTCCAGGCTGCCGTCCGCCAGGATGTCACTTTCTACCCCCTTGAAGAGGCGGAACCGATTTTTCCCCTTGCCGCCGTGCTCCGCATTCCATGCGTCGATCTCGCGGTGCTGCTTCTTCACCGCCGCCGGGGGAAGCCCGCCCGCGTACCCCGCGGACTGCGAGTGGTCCGCGATCCCCAGGTAGCGCCAGCCCCGCTCCCGCGCCCCCTCCGCCATCTCCGCCACGGACGCGCGGCCGTCGGAGTAGGTGGTGTGGCAGTGGAAGGTGCCGCGCAGGTCGTCCGTGTCCACCAGCTTCGGCAGCGTTCCGTCCGCCGCCGCCTGGATCTCGCCCCACCCCTCCCGCAGCTCCGGGGGGATGAATTCGAGCCCGAGCGCCTGGTACACCGCATCCTCGTCCGGGAGCGCCAGCCGCTTCTTTCCCTGGAACACGCCGTCCGCGTCCACGCGCAGCTTCTGCTTCGCGCCCCACGCGGCGAGCTGCGCCAGGTGCTCGTCGCTTCCCGTGGCCAAGATCAGCGCCGTGGCGTACGACGCCGGCTTCACGCAGACGAGCGTGGCGCGCAGGCCGTCGGCAAGCTCCACCTCCGCGCGCCGGTCCGCGTCGTCGTCATCCGCTTCCTTCACTCCCTGCAGCGCGCGGAAGGCGGCCAGCACGGCGGCGGGATCCTTTGCGGAGGCCACGAGGTCGATGGAATCCACCACCTCCAGCCGCCGCCGCACCTGCCCCGCGGAGCTGGCCTGCACCACGCCGGGAAGCCCTTCCACCAGCTGCAGCAGCGCCGCCGCCGGCTCGATCGCCTGGAAGTAGCGCCGCCGCCCGCGCATGGAACGAACGAAGGCCACGCCCTCCAGGATCTTCTGCTCCGTCTTGGCTCCGAAGCCGGCGAGCGTCGCCAGCTTTCCCTTCGCCGCGGCCTCCTCCAGCTTCTCCAGGCTGTCGATCCCCAGGTCCTTGTAGAGCGTACGGCCCCGCTTGGCGCCCACGCCCTTGATGCGCATCACGTCGAACAAGCCCACGGGCGTCTGCGCGCGCAGCTCCTCCAGCATGCGCGACGTGCCCGTGGTCACCAGCTCGCCCAGCACGCCCGCGATGCCTTCACCCACGCCGGGGAGGGTGCGCAGCTCGCCCGCGGCCGCCAGGGCCGTCAGGTCGGCGCCGGAGGTTTCCAGCGAGCGGGAGGCGGACTGGAAGGCCTTGGCACGGAACGGGTTCCCGCCCACCACCTCCAGCAGCATGGCGATCTCGCCCAGGGCCGCGGCGGCCTCGCGTGCCGTCATTCCGCGGAGCCCAGGACCACGCGGTGAAACTCCAGCCGGCTGAACGGCACCATCCCCGGCCGGTCTTCCACGCGGCGCTCGGCGGCGGGCGCGGCGGTCACGTCCTGCGCGTGGGCCTCCACGTACCAGAGCACGCGCGCCACGAGCTTGAGCGCTTCGGAGGTGGTGAGGATGGAGTACAGCCCCGCGATCTCGCCCCCCGGCAGCACGTTCTCGAAGTCCTTTCCATCGTCGCGCCCCGGCTCGGCCCACACGGGGGGGATGCCCTGGCCCGCCTCGGTGTCGAACGCGATGACGCTGAACCCCGCGCGCAGGCGGTGAATGCCCAGCACCATCAGCACCTGCAGGTCCACGAACGGAATCCCCAGCGGGTCCTCGTCCCGCGCCACCGTGACGAAGAAGCCGTCCACGGGCTCCGGCGGCACGTCCGTGTTGATGCTGGCCCAGAACAGGTTGGGCGGCAGCTGGATGTACAGGCTGTCGTACGGCGCGGCGAGCTCCCACTGCGCCAGCATCGGCGCGCCCTCCACCAGGTAGCGCGCCACGGGAGGCTCCAGCACGTACAGCCGCCGCCCGAAGCGCCAGAAGTTGAAGGCGTGGTAGAAGAGCGCCCGGTACTCGTCCAGCATTTCCGGCGGCGCGTCCGGCGGGATGATGTCGCGGATGGCCTCGCCGCCCGCGGCCAGGAACGCGAAGCGCTCGCGCCGCGCCGGGTTCTCGCGCCGTGCCTCGGCCTCGTCCTGGATCAGGGGAAATACCCGGGTCTCGAAGTCCCCCTCCAGGAACGCCAGCTCATAAGGGGTCAGCCGCGCCATGCCTGATTTTTCTGACGGCGGCGCCCCGTCCCCGCGGCCGGCGCCGGCCGGATCAGCCCCGTCCGCCATGCCGTTTTTCTCGTCCCATTCATCCGCCACGCGCATCCCCTCCCCTGTCACCGGTGTGCCCGCGCCCACCGCAAGCTCGGCGCCGGAGGGGGAAACTTGCCGCATTCGAGCACTATGCGCCAGCGTCCGGACCAGTTTGTTTGGGGGGCTTGATCACCGCTAAAAACAGTGTATACTCCGTTCGATTGATGTACGTCGCGGACCGGCCGGCAGCAAGGGTGCGCCTCGCCGAACAATCATCTGCCCGGGGCGGGAGGGGTCGTGGAGCGAGGCATGGTTGTGAGCGGATATCGTCCCAACCGGTCCGGCGGGCCCTGGACCAGCTTTTTCGTCGCCGTGCTGTTCCTGCTGCTGTTCCCCCTGTTCCCGCTGGGGGCGGAGTTGCTGTTCACGCAGCAGATCACCATGGCGTCGCTCATGCTCATGACGGCGACTTATGCCACCTCACTGTCCATGTCGTCGCGGCACGTGGGCCGCTGGGCGGTCGGGCTCCTCATGGGACTGATGTTCTCTACACTCTTCGGGTGGTGCATGGGCAGGGGTGACGGCAGCATGGGCGCGGCGTTCCGGATGCAGCCGGGACCCGCCGCGCACCCGGGATGGTTCTGGTTCTCGCTGCTGGGCATCGGCAGCATGTTCGCCGCTCACGTGTACGAGCGCTACCGTCGCCACGTGACCGACGGCAATCCGTTCCCCGAGTTCCTAGGAGGTGAGCGATGGAGCCCATGATGTGGCTGGCGGCCGCGGGCGCGGCAATCGGCGTGGCGGGGGTGATCCACTCCACGTGGGACGCGGTGCAGCACGTCCGCGCCGATCGCGAGTTCGTCCGCGTCCTTGCCGAGAGCGACGAATACCGGCCCCTGATTTTGCAGCTGAAAGCACGCGAGGAGCACGAGGGGGGCTTGGCGGTAACCGAGCACGAAGCCATCGACCTGCGCGACCGGGTGCGGCAGGCGCTCGTCTACCTGCCGCTGGGCGCTCGCAAGCGGGTGGAGGCCCGCCTGTACTCGCCCACGGTGCGCGGGCGGGAGTTCTACCTGTACAAGGTGCTCTACGCGTCCATGCAGCGCCTGCAGCACCAAACCTGATACCGAACTCCACGATTCATTGTGCACACGGAGCTTTACTGCCGTCTCACGCGGAGGCGCG
>DASQZE010000106.1:0-3621 GCA_035638875.1 Longimicrobium sp. | reverse complement strand
CTCTCCCGCAAACTGCGCGGGAGAGGGGGCCGGGGGGTGAGGGGCCCCGCGAAGCGGGCGCCGTAAAGCTCGCCTCGCATTGGTTCCTGGCCCGCTCGAAGCAGTTCCAGGCAGTCGTACCCAAATCCGAACGCACCGGACTCCGAGTTGGCAACGGACACCAAGCGCTGGACCGTCGTCGAGATGATCCGCTGGACGGCGGAATACCTGGGCGGCAAGGGGTTCCACAACGCCCGGCTGAACGCCGAGCTGCTGCTGGCCGGCATGCTGGGCCTCAAGCGGCTGGACCTGTACCTCCAGTACGACCGCCCGCTCTCCCCCGAAGAGCTGGCCGAATACCGCGACCGCCTTCGCAGGCGTGCGCGGCGCGAGCCGTTGCAGTACATTGACGGGACCGCCGCTTTCCGTGACCTTGTTCTCAAGGTGGACAGGCGCGTATTGATTCCCCGCCCCGAGACGGAGCGGCTCGTCCAGGAGGTGCTGGACTGGGCCGCGGGCCGCGAGGCACTTTCCGCCGTGGACGTGGGTACCGGATCAGGCGCCATCGCCCTGGCGCTGGCCACCGAAGGCCCCTTCGCGCGCGTGGTCGCCACCGACGTTTCCGACGCGGCGCTGGCGCAGGCGCGCGAAAACCATCAATTTGCCGCCGCGGACGCGCCCGTCTCGTTTCTCGCCGGCGACCTGCTGGACCCCGTCCGCGGCGAGCGCTTCGACGCCGTGGTCTCCAATCCGCCCTACATCGGCGACGAGGAGGCGCCTTCGCTGGACGCGGAGGTGCGCGAGTGGGAGCCCGCGGGGGCGCTGTTCGCGGGCACGGGCGGGCTGGACGTCATCCGCCGCCTGGTTCCGCAGGCGGCCGCCGTGCTCCACCCCGGAGGGCTGCTCGCGCTGGAGATGGGCGCGGCGCAGGGGGGGGCGGTGTGCGGCATCATCAACGAAACCAACGCGTTCGGCGCGCCGCGGGTGCGGCCGGACCTGGCGGGGCGCGACCGCATCGTGCTCGCCGAACGACTTTAAAGCCAGGATGCCGGGAATGGACCAGATGTGGGAAAAGGCCCGCGAAGTGGGCCGTATGATCGCCCATAGCGACGAGTACAAGGCGTTCAAGCGCGCCAGCCAGCAGCTGAGCGACGACCGCGAAGCCGTTACGCGCCTGAACCGGCTGCAGGCGCTGGAGGAAACCTTTCAGACGGCCATCCAGCAGGGCACGGAGCCGCCGCTGGATCAGCAGCAGGAATACGAGCGGCTGGTGGGCGAGGTGCAGACCATGCCCGGCTACCAGGCGCTGGCATCGGCCCAGGGCAACTTTGACCGGCTGATGCTGCGGGTGAACGAGGAGATCGCCAAGGGGATCGAGGCGGGCGAGCAGAGCCGGATCATCCTTTCCTCCTGACGGCCACCACATGAAGTTCCTGCCCAGCGACCTGCGCGAGCAGGGCACGCGGCTCCTTACGCCCCTGCTGGACGTGTTCGTCCGCAGCGGCTTGTCGCCCAACGTGATCACGACCATCGGGTTCGTGGTCACCATGGGCGCGGGGCTGGCGTACTTTCTCGGCAGCTTGCAGTGGGGCGGCTTCCTGGTGCTGATGGGCGGGCTGTTCGACGTGATCGACGGGTACGTTGCCCGCAAGACGGACCGCGTCACCCGGTTCGGCTCGTTCTACGACAGCACGCTGGACCGCATCAGCGAGGTAATGGTCTTTCTGGGCGTGTTTTCGCTGTACAACGGCACGGCGCCCAACATCGGCGAGCCGTGGATGGTGTACGTGGTGGCGCTGGCCCTGGCCGGATCGCTGCTCGTGTCGTACACCCGCGCCCGCGCCGAGGGGATGGGCATCGACTGCCGCGTGGGCCTCATGCAGCGCGCCGAGCGGGTGCTGCTGCTGGGCATCTCCACGCTGTTCTTTGCCACGTGGCGGGGCGGCCTGGTGCTCACCCTGGTGATGATCGCCATGGCGGTGCTCACCAACCTGACGTTGATCTACCGCATCTTCTGGGTTTACCAGCACACCCGCGCGACGGCCGCACCCGTGCAGCCGGCCCCGGCGCGCCGTGCGGCCCGAACACCAGCCAAAAGGTAAGACACACCGTGCGCAGCGACAGTTACGTGCCGCGCCCCGCCGAGGGGCGCCTGGGCATTCTTCTCCCCGGCCTGGGAGCCGTCAGCACCACGTTCATCGCGGGCGTGGAGCTGGTGCGCCGGGGCATTGGCCGCCCCATCGGCAGCGTTACGCAGATGGGCACCATCCGGCTGGGCAAGCGCACCGAGAACCGGGTGCCGCCCATCAAGGACTTCGTGCCCGTGACGGAGCTCAACGACCTCGTGTTCGGCGCCTGGGACCCGTTCCCGGCCAACGCGTACGAGAGCGCCATCAACGCGGGGGTGCTGGACCGGCACTCGCACATCGAGCCCATCGCCGACTTCCTGATGGGCATCGAGCCCATGCCGGCGGTGTTCGACCAGCGCTACGTAAAGCGGCTGGAGGGCATCAACGTAAAGCCCGGCACCAGCAAGCGCGCCTGGGCCGAGGCGCTGCGCCAGGACATCCGTGACTTCAAGGCCAAGCACAACTGCGAGCGCCTGGTGATGGTGTGGTGCGGCAGCACGGAGATCTACATCAAGCAGGGCGAGATCCATCAGAGCATCGAGGCCTTCGAGGCGGCCATCGACGCCGACCACGAGGAGGTCGCGCCGTCCATGCTGTACGCCTACGCGGCCATCATGGAAGGCGTGCCGTACGCGAACGGTGCGCCCAACCTGTCGGTGGACTTTCCCGCGCTGCTGCAGCTGGCCGAGCAGAAGGGCGTGCCCGTGGCGGGCAAGGACTTCAAGACGGGCCAGACGCTCATGAAGACCATCATCGCGCCGGGGCTCAAGGCGCGCATGCTGGGGCTGGACGGCTGGTTCAGCACCAACATCCTGGGCAACCGGGACGGCGAGGTGCTGGACGACCCGGGCTCCTTCAAGACCAAGGAGGAGAGCAAGCTGTCGGTGCTGGAGCACATCCTTCAGCCCGCCATGTATCCGGAGCTGTACGGCAAGTTCGCCCACGTGGTGCGGATCAACTACTATCCGCCCCGCGGCGACGCCAAGGAAGGCTGGGACAACATCGACATCCGCGGGTGGCTGGACTACCCCATGCAGATCAAGGTGGACTTTCTCTGCCGTGACTCGATCCTGGCCGCTCCCATCGTCCTGGACCTGGCGCTGTTCATGGACCTGGCGCACCGGGCGGGGATGAGCGGGATCCAGGAGTGGCTCTCGTTCTACCTGAAGAGCCCCATGGCGGCCGAGGGCCTGTACCCCGAGCACGACCTGTTCATCCAGCAGATGAAGCTCAAGAACACGCTTCGCTGGATGATGGGCGAGGAGCAGATCACGCACCTGGGGCTGGACTACTACCTGGAAGACGCGGAGCTGGCTGGCGTCTGACGGACGGAAGTGCGTTAGTGCGTGAGTAGAGGACGGCCCGGCTTCCGTGATGGAGGCCGGGCCGCTGTGTATCGTGCACGGGATGGAGGCGCGGGCGGGCTCCCGGTGGACCCTCACCCCCCGGCCCCCTCTCCCGTACTGCATCCCTGGTGCACCGGGATGGTTTCGTCGAGTACGGGAGAGGGGGA
>DASQZE010000105.1:0-10358 GCA_035638875.1 Longimicrobium sp. | reverse complement strand
CTCCGCGATCCGCGCGCGGGCGACCTGGGCTGGGTGGTGCAGGTGCACGGTGAGCTGTACGAACGCGAGTACGCCTGGGACGTGCGCTTCGAGGGACTGGTGGCGGAGGTCGTCGGCGGGTTCGTGCGCGGCTGGGACCCGGCGCGCGAGCGCTGCTGGATCGCCGAGCGGCACGGCGAGAACGTGGGCAGCATCTTCCTGGTGCGCGGCACGGACGAGGTGGCCAAGCTGCGCCTGCTGATCGTGGATCCGCGGGCGCGCGGCCTGGGCATCGGCACGCGGCTGGTGCGCGAGTGCATCGCGTTCGCGCGTGAGGCCGGCTATCGCACCCTCAGCCTGTGGACCAACGACGTGCTCGTGGGCGCGCGCCGCATCTACGCCGCCGAAGGATTCCGTGTCGTCGCCACCGAGGTGCACGACAGCTTTGGCCTTCCGCTCACGGCGGAGACGTGGGAGCTGGAGTTGTAGATAGACGGGGGATCAACGGGATGGCTGGGTCGGGGCAGAGCACGTGCTGCTGGGCCAGGTTCGAGACAGAGGCTCGTGCATCCGGGCGAGGCTCCAGGCAGAGCTCGTGCACCCAGGCGAGGATCCGGACAGAGCGAATGAATTCGCCGCAACAAGCACACAAAGTCCACCTGCGTGGACTCCCATCGCGGGCGAGGTGCCGTGGGGCGGAGCGGAGCACCTGCGCAGGCCCGGCGGACCGGCGGGATCGGGATGGGGCGGCATCATGACGCGCTGGCGGGCTTCGGGCCGGAGCGAATGAATTCGCCGCTGGAAAGGCGCGAAGTCCGCCTGCGCGGACTGCACGGGTGGGCTCGTGGCCAGAGGCGGAGCACCTGCACGGGCCGGGCAAATCCCTCGGTCGCGCGCGGAGTGGGTACACTGGACAACTGCCGGCGCGCGCTCCCCCGGAATATGAGTCTGGGCGCGGATTCGTGTTGTACGCAGTTGAAGCCTCGTTCGGCGAGCGCAGCGAGCCGAGACGGGGCTTATGGCTTTCCCAGCGGCGGCTTTAGCCACTCAGGACGGAGCGCCGCCTAAACTGGACGGGATTTCCCGCTCAGGATGGCACTCCGCTACAACCTTCTTGACTCCGGACCTCCCGATCATCATAATTGGGACCGTTCGGTCTCTGGCAGTTGCAGGTTGTCCCCTGTAACCTGTCCCCTGTAACCCGCAGTTCACGACCCGCATGCGCAACGGCACCCAGACCCGCGAAAACATCATCCGCCAGGCCGCAGCGCTCTTCAACCGGCAGGGGTTCGCGGGCGCGTCGATGTCCGACATCATGCAGGCAACGGGGCTGCAGAAGGGCGGCATCTACCGGCATTTCGAGAGCAAGGAAGCCCTCGCCCTGGAGGCGTTCGACTACGCCGTGGCGCAGATGGCCGCCCGGTTCACCGCCGCGCTGGAGGGCCGCGAGCACGCCGTGGACCGGCTGGAGGGCATCGTGGGCGTGTTCGCGCGGCTGCACGACGACCCGCCGGTGCCGGGCGGCTGCCCCATGATGAACACCGCCGTGCAGACGAACGACGCGGAGAGCCCCGCCCTCCGCGACCGCGCGCGCACGGCCATGGACGGCCTGCGCGCGCTCATCCGCCAGACCGTGCGCAAGGGCATCGCGCGCGGCGAGGTCCACGCGGATGTGGACGGCGACGAGCTGGCCACGCTGATGATCTGCTCGCTGGAGGGCGGCGTCGCCATCTCGCGCCTGTACGGCGACGCCGTGCACGTGCAGCGCGCGGCGGACGCCATGCGGAAGTACCTGGACGAGCGGGTGCGCGCCTGATCCGGCGCCGCCCGCTTTTTATTTGACCATGATGCGACCGATCGGTCGCGTTAATCCGGCGTGGAGGAGACGATGAGCACCAGCGAGTACGACGCGATCGTGATCGGGGGCGGGCCGGCGGGGTACACGGCGGCCATCCGCCTGGGGCAGCTGGGCATCCGCACGCTCGTGGTGGAGCGCGAGAACGTGGGTGGCGTGTGCCTGAACTGGGGATGCATCCCGTCCAAGGCCCTCATTTCCGCCGCGTCCCTGGTCGACAAGATACGCCACGCGGGAACGATGGGCATCCGCATCGGCGAGCCGGAGATCGACTTCGCGGCCACGCAGCAGTGGAAGGCGGGGATCGTCGGACGGCTGACGGGGAGCGTGGCGGCGCTCATCAAGGGTGCAGGCGGCGAGATCGCCGAGGGGAGCGCGCGGCTGGCCGGTCCCGACGCGGTGGAGATCACGGCCGCGGACGGATCGATCCGCCGCGTGACGGCACGGAAGGCCGTCGTCATCGCCACGGGCGCGCGGGTGGCGACGCTGCGGGGCTTCGAGCCGGACGGGGCGCGCATCCTCACCGCGCGGGAGGCCGTGGACCTCACCGAAGTGCCGGCGTCGCTCGCCATCATCGGCGGCGGGGTGATCGGGATGGAGCTGGGGATGATGTACCAGAAGCTCGGCACGCGCGTCACCGTCGTGGAGGTCGCGGAGCAACTGCTGCCGGGGATCGATCCCGACCTGGTGCGCATCGTGGAGAAGCGCTTCCGTGCCCGCGGCGGCGAGGTGATGACGGGCGCCCGCGCCACCGGCTGGACGCCGCGCGGCGATGGCGTCGCGCTCGCCGTGCAGCACGCGGGCGCCGAGAAGACGGTGGAGGCGGCCCAGGTGCTCGTTTCCGTCGGCTTCGTGCCGAACGCGGCGGGGCTGGGGCTGGAGGAGACCGGCGTGCGGCTGGATGCGCGCGGGCACGTGGTGGTGGACGGGCGCTACGCGACGAGCGTGGCGGGCGTGTACGCCATCGGCGACGTGACGGGCGGGCCGTACCTGGCGCACAAGGCGTTCAAGGAGGCCGAGATTGCTGCCGAAACCATCGCGGGCAGGAACGTGGTGCGCGACTGGTACGCGCTCCCCGCCGCCATCTTTACCGATCCCGAGATCGCCGTCGTGGGGATGACGGAGGCCGAGGCGCGCGCCGCCGGCCACGAGGTAAAGGTCGGCCGGTTCCCCTTCAGCGCCAGCGGCCGCGCCCTGGCCCTGGGCGAGACGGAGGGGCTGGTGAAGGTGGTCGCCACGGACGACCGGCTTCTGGGCGTGGGCATCGCGGGCGCGGAGGCCAGCGAGCTGATCGGCGAGGCGGCGCTGGCGCTGGAGATGGTGGCCGCGGCGGAAGACGTGGCGCTCACCATCCACCCGCATCCCACGCTGTCCGAGGGCGTGGCCGAGGCCTTCAAGCACGCGCTCGGCGAGGCCATCCACATCGCCAACCGCAAGCCGCGGGGGAAGGTGGGGAGCGGGGAGGCGGCGGATACCGGAAGCGTGGCGCGGGCGGCAGCGTAGCGCGCCCCGTCTGTCGACGGGAGCCCTCTCCCCCGCCGGCCTTTTCGCTCGTTCCTCGCGACGGCCGGCGACCCCTCCCCCAACTTCGGGCCCAACTTCGGGGGAGGGGTTGTTCGTGGGCTGAGTTCCGCGCCGTTTGGCGGAGTGCGCGACGGAAAGTCTCCCCCCTCCTGCCCGCGCAGCGGGGGAGGGGGGCCGGGGGGGAGGGGGCACGCTCCGCCTTCGCACGGACTCTGCCTCCCCGGCGAAAACGGGCCCCGCGATCCGCTCGCGGGGCCCGTCTGCCATCCATCATCCCATCATCCAGCATCCGGCGCGTCTACCGCGCGGCGCCCTGGGTGGCATGGGCGGTGCGGCCGCCCATCAGCGCGTCGCGGTAGGCGGCGTGGGCGGGCTGCAGGGCGTTCGTGCAGCGCTTGAGCCCGCTCATCAGGTAGTCGATCACCTCGCTGGCCGTGTACCCCGCACGGTCGCTGCCGATGAAGCGGCGGATGTTCTTGAGCTCGTCGCCGCTGGTGATGAGCGGCTGCTCCTGGTCAAGCCCGCTGTGGCGCACCTGCGGCTGCCCGATGGTGGCGAACAGCGCGTTGCACAGGCACTTGCGGCCCTCCGTGTTTTCGCGCTCGCCGCCCTTCTTGACGTACGTCTCCACCGGCTCGGCGGCGCAGCGGTAGTCGATGCGGCCGTCCTGGCGCTTGTAGGCCTCGCGCAGGTAGCCCAGGTCGCACACCCGCTCGCGCCGGCCGTACATCACGGGATCCGACATCGTCCCGCCGATCTGCACCACCTTGAACGGAAAGCCCGTGGGCGACGCGCGGCCGTCCGTAAGCACGTCGATGCGGTCGTCCTGCGCCTGCCGGATGACGTCCTTCTTGAGCGCCGGGGTGATCCCCGACTCCTCGCAGTAGGCGAACAGGGTGCCCACCTGGACCCCCGCCGCGCCCGCGTCCAGCGCCTCGGCCATCTTCTCGGGGCTGCCGGAGCTGCCCGCCAGCCAGAAGGGCAGGCCGTGTTCCTTCATCTTCACCAGGTCCACCACGTCGCGCTCGCCGTACTGGGGCTCGCCGCGCTCGTTCAGCACGATGTCGCCGCGGGGCGGGGCGTTGTGGCCGCCGGCCGTGGGCGCCTCGATGATGAAGCCGTCCACGCGCCCGCTGGCCTTGCGCACCAGCATGGTCGCCAGGGAGTTGCTGGCGATGATGGGCAGGAAGAACGGGCGCCTCATGGCGATGGGCGGCGCCTCGCTGTGCACGCGGGGATCGAAGCTCAGGTAGGCCGTTTCGGTGCCCATCCCCTCCACGTCGAACTTGATCTGCACGGGCTGGTGCGCGGCGAACCGGTCCAGCACGCCCGGGATCTCCTTGGGAATGCCGGCGCCCATCAGCACGTAGTCCACCCCGGCCAGCATGGCGCCGTAGATGGTGGCCAGGTTGGGCATCTGCACCTTGGTGAGCAGGTTGATGCCCACCACGCCGTCGTGCCCCTCCTTGGCCAGCCACACCTCCACGAAGCTCGCCAGCACGGTGAGCTGCTCGCGCACCCTGGTCACCACCTGGCGGTACATGGGGATTTCCTTGTACGCCTCGCCCGGCGCCAGTCCGTCGGGCTTGAAGTACTTGCGCAGCACGTCGTTGCACACGTCGGGGATGGGGAACGCCTCCATCGCCCGGCGCATGTGCCCGCCCACGTCGCCGTCCTGCAGGCGCCGCACGAGCAGCGAGTCCACGCAGGTGCCCGAGACCACGCCCATGTGGCCGCGAAGCGACACGGCCTTGGCGAGGACCCAGTTGGAAACCCCTACCCCCATGCCGCCCTGGATGATCAACGGGTGCGAGACGGTAGCAGCGGACATTGTGCCTGTGTGCTAGAGGTTCAGCGGGCCGTGCGCGGCCACCCCGCCGGTCGGACGCACGTCCGAATCGGCTAACTCCGTGGGAAACAACAGCTTACGCAAGCGTGGGTATATAAAGATGAGTGGTGTTCACCGTATGCGCAAGCCCCGCAGAACTCAGGCCACCAGCGAAACTGGTCCTTCCGGATACCATTAAGTGATTGCGATGTTGCGACTTAGGCTATTATTCAGGGGGTCAACATCTTGTATGTGGAGGGGGTGCGTGTCGGATGCACACGCAGCCGATCACCTGCAACTGATACGGTACCTCTGTTCTTACCCTGGTGCGCTGTAGCCGGCGGTCGCACCAGGGATGCGTGATGCGGGGCGGGAGGGGACGGGGAAAGACGGTGCAGAAAGGGTGAGAGCGGCGCGTGTGGCGGAGCTCTCGCGGCGCCCCCCACCCGGGCTCGCATTACTCGCCTACCCTCAGTCACGAATCAAATCTCACCTCCCCCAGGGGTTTTTGGGGGAGGTCGCGAGGAATCGAGCGGGTGGGGGCGCCCCACCGGACTCCGCCCCGCTGCAAGGGACTCGCGCCGCCCCGCCGCGCCCCGTATTTTCCGAGATGTAAAGCAGAGTGCTTTACATCTACACCGCCCGCCGACCTCGCAGTCCTGACCGATATGCCGTCCCAGATCGCGCCCGCCACGCTGGAAGGGTGGTACGCCCTTCACCAGGTGTTCAGCACCGACTGGCCCGCCCTGCGCGGGCTCATGCGCCAGCACCGCGCCGAGATCGGCGAGGGCGCGCGCGCGCTGTGGAGCACGCTGGCCGGCGGCGGCGAGGGCGAGGACGGCGGCTGGAGCGCGGCGTTCCGCCTTGTCGGCGGCGGCGGTGACTGGATGTTCGTGCACTTTCGCCGCACGCTGGAGGAGCTGGCCGACGTGCAGCTGCGCCTGCGCGACAGCGAGCTGGGCGAGCTGCTGCGGCTGGAGTACGACTACCTTTCCGTCACCGAGGCCGGCCTGTACCACGCCACGGCCCAGGCCGCCGCGGAGGCCAAGCCCGGCAGCGACGCCTTCAAGGCGGCCATCGAGGAAAGCAAGGCGGCGGAGCTGGCGTCGGCGCACGTGCGCTCGCGGCTCTTTCCGCAGGTGCCCGACGGAATGCGGTTCGTGTCGTTCTATCCCATGACCAAGCGCCGCGCGGGCGACGCCAACTGGTACACGCTCCCCGTGGAGGAGCGCAGCCGGCTGATGCGCGAGCACGGGATGACGGGGCGCACCTTCGCCGGCCGCGTGTTCCAGGTGATCACGGGCTCCGTGGGGCTGGACGACTGGGAATGGGGGGTCACCCTCTTTGCCCGCGACCCCCTGGAGTTCAAGCGCATCGTCACCGAGATGCGCTATGACGAGGCCAGCGCGCTGTACGGCGAGTTCGGCAGTTTCTTTACCGGCATCCGTTTTGCGCCCGACGAATGGCCGGGGTTGCTGGGCGGGGGCGGGGCGTAGGTCACGCCGCGCGATCCATTGCCCGGAGCAACGGCCCGGGCCCGGAGCGGGTCCGGGCCCTTTTTCGCAGTCTTTCGCCCGCTTTCAACAGACCGTGGACGGCGGCCGCCCGGACGGGCGTGCTGGCCCAACCCCGCGTTGTGCCCCTACATTCCTCCGCATGAACTGGACGCTGCCCTTAACGCTGATCGGCCGGGTCACGCTCGGGCTGCTGTCGGCCTTCGGCCACTTCAGCCGCTTCGTGGCCGAGAGCGGCCGCGCGCTGGCCGACCTGCGCACGTGGCCCGGCCTTACCGTGATGCAGATGCGCAAGCTGGGGCTCAACTCGCTTCCCATCGCGCTCTTCCTCTCGGCCTTTACCGGCATCGTGCTGGCGCTGCAGGCGTCGTACACGTTCACGGGCGCCATCCCGCTGTACTTCGTGGGCACGCTGGTGGGCAAGACGATGATCCTGGAGCTGGGGCCCGTGCTCACGGGGCTGGCGCTGAGCGGGCGCATCGGCGCCAACATCGCGGCCGAGCTGGGCACCATGCGCGTGTCGGAGCAGATCGACGCGCTGGAGACCATGGCCTACAACCCGGTGTCGTACCTGGTGGTGCCCCGGGTGCTGGCGGGGACCTGCATGGTGCCGGTGCTCGTCATCTTCGCCAACGTCATCGGCATCACGGCGGGGTGGATCACCGCCATGAACATGCTGGGGCTCACCACCTCGCAGTTCGTGCGGGGGCTGCGCCTGTTCTACGACCCGTTCGACATCACCTTCTTCATCATCAAGTCGGCGTCGTTCGGCTTCGTGATCACGGTGGTGGGGTGCTACCAGGGGTTCAACACCCAGGGCGGCGCCGAGGGCGTGGGCGTGGCCACCACGCGGGCCGTGGTCATTGCCAGCGTGCTCATCCTGGTGCTGGATGCCTTCTGGGCCGCCATCCTGCTGCAACCCAAGTGAGCATCCAACTCGTAGACGTCCACAAGGCGTTCGGCGCCAAGAAGATCCTCCGCGGGCTCTCGCTGGACGTGGAGGACGGGGAGACGGTGTCGTTGGTGGGCTTTTCCGGCGCCGGCAAGTCGGTGACGCTCAAGCACATCGCCGGGCTGCTGATGCCGGACCGCGGCACGGTGACGGTGGACGGCAACGAGGTCCCCACCATGAAGCGCGAGGACCTGTACAAGCTGCGGCTGGAGATGGGCTACGTCTTTCAGTTCGCCGCCCTGTTCGACAGCATGACCATTGGCGACAACGTGGCCATGGGGCTGCGCAAAAAGGGCGGGATGTCGGAGACGGAGATCCGCGACCAGGTGGCGCAGTCGCTGGGGCGCGTGGGGCTGGACGGGTTCGAGAAGCGCTTTCCCGCGGAGCTTTCGGGCGGGCAGAAGAAGCGGGCCGGCCTGGCGCGGGCCATCGCCTACCGCCCCAAGTACCTGCTGTACGACGAGCCCACGAGCGGCCTGGACCCGGTCACGACGGAAGTCATCGACCGGCTGATCATCAAGATGAAGGAAGAGCTGGGGGTCACCAGCCTGGTGATCACGCACGACATGAAGAGCGCGTACGCCATCAGCGACAAGATCGCCATGCTCTTCAACGGGCGGGTGGTGGAGGTGGGGACGCCGCAGGAGATCCAGAAGACGGAGAACCGCATCGTCCGCGGGTTCGTGGAGGGACGGCCGGAGATGGTGGAGCAGGCGGAGGAGGAGGAGGCCGAGGCGGAAGCCGAGGCCGAGCGCTCCCGCGCCGCGGGCCATTCCGGAGGCGGGCAGCACGGGCACCGGCACCACGGTGAGCCCGGCGGAAACATCGGGCACGGCCCGCACGGGAGGGACGCACAATGAAGCTCAAGAACGAAGCCCTGGTGGGCCTTACGGTCATCCTGGGAATCATCACGGCGCTGGTGGGCGCCATGTGGCTGAGCGGCCGCTCGTGGGGCGAGCCGTACAAGGACGTGCTGGCCTCGTTCAGCGCCGTGGGGCAGCTGGCCGAGGGCAACCCGGTCACCTTTCGCGGCGTGCAGGTGGGGCGCATCAGCAAGATCGAGCTGAGCCCCCGCGGCACGGGCGTGTACGTGACCATGAGCGTGCGTCCCGACATCCCGCTCACCGGCGACGCGGGCGTGCTGCTGGGCAGCGCCTCGCTGTTCGGCGACTGGCAGGCCGAGATCGTGAGCCAGGGCGAGTACCCGGACCTGTCGTTCACCACGGCGCCGCGCCGCGACGTGCTGCCGGGGGCCACGCTCCCCGACATCTCGGAGCTCACGGCCGTGGCCGCGCGCATCGCGGCGGACATCGAGACGCTGTCGGCGCGCATCCAGATCGCGTTCACGCCCGAGACGGCCGTGGAGATCCGCCAGACCATCGAGAACGTGTCGGCGGCCACGGAGCAGCTGGGCGGCTTCCTGGAGGCGCAGACGCGCACCTACGGCGCCGTGGGCACCAACGTGCTGGCATCCACGGAGAACATCCGCCAGGCCACGGCCGCGGCGCAGGCGACCATGAACGACGTGCGCGCCAGCCTGCGGGGCGGCGACGTGCAGCAGATCCTGACCAACGCGCGGGTGGCGAGCGAGAACCTGACGGCGCTCACCAACGAGCTGCGCGGCGCCAGCGCGGGCGTTCCGGGCCTGGTGGCGCAGGCGGACAGCACGCTGGGCGCCTTTGGCCGCACGGCGGAGTCGCTGAACACCACCATCACGGGCTTGCAGCCGGGGCTGGCGCAGGTGGGCCCGACCGTGGCCGAGGCGCGCGGGCTGATCACCAACTTCAACACCCTGCTCACGTCGCTCTCGTCGCAGCAGGGCACGGTAGGCCGGCTGATGCAGGACCCGGCGCTGTACGAGGAGTTCCAGCGCCTGGTCGTGACCATGCAGCGCCTGATGGCCGACATCCAGGCCAACCCGGGCAAGTACATCGGCGAGCTGCAGGTGTTCTGACGGCAGTGCGAAAGTGCGGGAGTGCGAAAGTAACTGCGCCGCTCCCGCGGGGGCCCTCACCCGGGTTCGCAACGCTCACCCACCCTCTCCCACAAACTGCGTGGGAGAGGGCATACACCCCAGCCCCGGCGCGCTCGCCCGGGCTTTGGTGTTCCAGGGATGAAGTTCGCCGCCGACGAGGATTGGCGTTGCAGTCCGGCAACTCCGTGCTCAATGCGGGGCCGGGATGGACGCGAGCACGAACCCTGCTTAGGATCGTTCGGCTGTGTCGCAGTTGTAGGTAACCTGTAACCTGTACCCTGTCCCCTGCCGTTATGGCCCTTCTGGTCCAGAAGTACGGCGGCACCTCGGTGGGCACGCCGGAACGCATCCAGGCCGTGGCCGACCGCGTGGTGCGCGCGCGCAAGCGGGGCGACGACGTGGTGGTGGTCGTGAGCGCCATGGGGCACGCCACGGACGAGCTCATCGGGCTCGCCCAGGCCGTGACTGCGGGCGACACGTGCACGGTGGACCATCCCCGCGAGATGGACATGCTGCTCAGCGCGGGCGAGCGCATCAGCATGGCGCTCCTGGCGATGGCCATCCGCGAGCGCGGCATGGACGCGCGCTCGCTCACCGGCAGCCAGGCCGCCATCATCACCGACGAGTCGCACACCGCGGCGCGCATCGTCGAGGTGCGCGCGGACCGCGTGCGCGAGACGCTGGACGTGGAGGACGGATGCGTGGCCATCGTCGCGGGGTTCCAGGGGGTG
>DASQZE010000104.1:0-2783 GCA_035638875.1 Longimicrobium sp. | reverse complement strand
CCGCGCGCCGGAGTCCTCGATCCGGGCCTGCAGGTCGCCCACGACGTCGCGCACGACCCCGTCCAGGGACACGGGGGAGAATGGCTGGACGTTGGAGCTTACCCGCGAGTAGGCGAGCAGGTCTTTGATCAGGCCCTGCATGCGCTCGGCGGCCGCCTGCATGCGGCGAAGGTAGTCGGCGCCCTGCTCGCCCAGCGCGTCCTGGTACCCCGCCTGAAGGCGGTTGCCGAACGTGCGGATCTTGCGCAGCGGCTCCTGCAGGTCGTGGCTGGCCACGTAGGCAAAGTCCTGCAGCGCCTCGTTGCTGCGCTCCAGTTCCCGCGCGTACGCCTCCATCTCGCGCTTGACCGCCACCTTCTCCGTCACGTCCTCGGTCATCCCCAGGATCCGGACGACGGCGCCCGCGTCGTCCTTGAGCGGATAGTAGCGCGTCCGCGTGGCCACCGCCCCCCGGGCGATCTCGTTGTTGTGCTCGATCTCGAACGCGGTGCCGGTCTCGAACACGTGCTGGTAGATGGGCAGCACGCGGGCCACGGCCGCGGCGGGCAGGATCTCCTGGGGCGAACGGCCCACGAACTGGTCCACGGCAATCCCCAGGATGAGCCCCAGCGCCCGGTTGCCCGACTGGTAGCGGAACGTCCCGTCCGGGTCGCGTCCCACCAGGAAGCAGCCCTCACCCGTGCCTTCGAAGACGGAGCGGTAGAGCTGCTCGCTGGCCCGCAGCCGGGCAACCAGGTCCTGCTCGCGCTCGAACCGCTGGGCGTCGTGGAGCGCCGAGCCCAGCACCGCGGCCAGGAGCTTGAGGGTCTGCACCGCGGCATCCGAAAAGGCGGACGGGTGAGGGGCATAGGCCTTGAGCACCCCCAGCGGCTGGCTGCGGCTGCCCAGCGGCACGGCCACCACGGAGCGCGAACCGACCATCCGGGCCGCCGCCCGGTCCACCCGCGCGTCCGTCTCGGTGTCGTCGCAGCGCAGCACCTCGCCCGTGCGCAGGCACAGTCCCGACAGGCTGGACTGGATCCCCAGGCGCAGCCCCAGGTGCGCGGTGGCGCTCCCGCAGGCGGCGCGCTGGACCATCTCTTCGCCGTCCACCAGGTCCACGACGGCGGACTCGGCTGCCGTCATCAGGCAGGTGCGCTGCACGATCTGGCGCATGACGGAGTCCGCGTCGAGCCCGGCTTCGGCCACGGCCCGCTGGGCATCGACCACCGCGCTCAGGTACGCTTCGCCGTCCCGGGCCCTCCGCTCGGCCATGCGCAGGTCGATCTCGCTCTGCGCGCTCCCCGCGAGGTCGCGAAGCGTTTCGATCTCGGCGTCGCTCCAGGCGCGCGGCCTGTCGTCCACCACGCACAGCGTCCCGAGCACCTGGCCTTCGCTGGTGAGCGGAACGCCGGCATAGGCGATCGCCCCGGTTTCGGCGATGGCCGGGCTGTGCCGGACCAGGGGGTGCATGCGGGCGTCCTGGATGACGAGCGGCTCGGCCGAACCCAGGGCATGCTGGCAGTACGAGTACTCGAGCGGCATCTCGAGCCGGCTTGCCCACGGTTCCCGCAGCCCCGCCGCGCTCTTGACGAACTGCCGTTCGCGGTCCACGAAACACACCAGCGCCACGGGCACGCCGAAGAACCGCGACGCGAGCCGTGTCAGGCGGTCGAACGATTCCTCCGGGGGCGTGTCCAGCAGGCCGCTGCGGCGCAAGGCAGCCAGGCGGCCGGGATCATCGACAAGGCCCATCAAGCCTCCATCCGGATTGACACGTAACGATCTCTCCGCTGGCGATTACCCCGCTGCGATGCACGTCGCATTCACAGCCCCCATCCATCCTGCGTCCGAAACCGGTTGCCTTCCGGCTGCTCCCCGCGCCGGTGCGCCACGGGCGGGCAGTCTCCGGCCCACATTCGCGGTGCCGCCGCGGCACCCCTTCCATCCGTTTCAGCACCCGCGATGATCCATCATGGCGAATCGTGGCCGCGTGCACAACAGGCTCCACGCAATTTTGAGCGCTCTTTTGGGAGTTAATTACATGGAGCCATAGATGGAGAGGTGCAGAGGCCTGCACCACGCACCCCAGTGCTGAATGCCGTGAGCCCTCCCGAGGATGCACTTCACGTGTCCGATGGGCCCATCCTGGCCCGGCCGCCTGTGCGTGCGAAAATCGTACAGGATCGGCAAGTTGCGTCATCACAATCACTTAGCGCACGCGCACGTTGGATCCTGACTGGATTCCGGACGTTCCGCATTGCACCCGACAAGCGCCCAAGCCGTTGATCCCCAACTAGTTGCCCGCCGCCTTCACCCGGTCCGCTTCTCGCTTGGCCGAGCCCTGAAGCACACGTCGTCACGGGAGGCGAGGCGGCGATGAGGCAACACGGCGGCGGCCCGATGAAAGGTGAGCGGGTAAACCCGCCGCTGGGAAAGCCAGAAGCCCCGTCTCGGCTCGCTACGCTCGCCGAACGGGGCTTCAACTGCTTCAACGACGCACTGCGCCGGTGGCGTGGCACTCGCCCGTGACGGACAGTTCGCGCAGGCGGACTTCGTGAAGTTGTAGCGGCGAATTCATTCGCTCGGACGGAGAACTGCGTCGGCGACGGGAGCTCCATTCGCTGGACGGAGGACTGCGTCGGCGACGGGAGCTGACCCTTCCCCGCCCCGCTTCACCCCCGGCCCACGCTCTCCAGACCATACTGCTGGATCTTGGCATGCAGCGTACTCCGCGAGATCCCCAGCTTCTCCGCCGCCGACGTGCGGTTGCCGCCCAGCAGGAAGAGCGTGCGCTCGATGTG